>CANQZF010000201.1 GCA_947628265.1 uncultured Oscillospiraceae bacterium | reverse complement strand
CTCAGAGTGGTTCCGGCTCGCCTGGAACGGCGGAAACCCCGAAAGGGCCCTGCCGCCGGAGGCGGCGGAGCTTATTTCCGGCAAGCGGATGTCCTTTGCCGCCTCGGATCTGGCGGCTGCGGCGGGGTATTGGAAACTTGGCCGGAAAAAACGGGCCCTCGGCGCTGTGGGCGCTTTCTTTGACCCCCGGGTGGCCGACGGGGTCTGGGAGTGGCGGGACATACGGCCCGCGCTCCGGTACTACACGTCGCTTTTGAAGCGGGGAGGGGAGTAAATGGAACTGAAGATCGACCTCCACGTCCACTCCGACGCCTCCATAGACGGGCGCTCCACTTTGGACGAGCTTGCCGGAGCCGCGAAGGCGCGGGGGCTGGACGCCCTTATGATCTGCGACCACAACAAATTCACCCTGACGGCCCCGGAGGTTCGTGAGGGCGTGCTTTTGATGCCGGGGTGCGAGGTGTCCACCGCCTCCGGCCACCTGCTGGCGCTTTTTTGCCGGGAGCCCTTTGAGATCCCGCCGGAGCTGCCCACGCTTGCCGAGGCCGCGTCGCTCATCCACGCCCACGGCGGCCTTGCCGTCATCGCCCACCCCTTCACCCGGGCGGACCGGGACCGGGAGGCGGAGGCCGCGTACCTCGACGGCGCGGAGTGCGCCAACGCCCGGGCCTATTTCCACAACCCCGACGCCAACAAGATGGCGGCGGATTTTGCCGCCCGTCATGACCTCCTCACCACCGGGGGCAGCGACGCCCACCATATGGGCGAGGTGGGGAACTGCTACACGCTTTTGACCTGTGACGGGCGCTCCCCGGAGGCCATCGAGGCCGCCGTTCGCGCGGGGAAATGCCGCCCGGTCTTTCAAAAAAACACCTCCCGCACCCGCAAGGGCCTTTCGCAGTTTAAGGCGGCCCGGCGGCGGGGCGGGCTTAAAAATCTCTGCGTGGGCGCGGCGTATGTCGCCTACTGCGCGGGCAGGGACATTTTACACATTTAATACTAATCCCTAATCAAAAACACCAATTCGCGACGGTCTTTTTTGCGCCATGCTTCGTCAGACGGCTTGACAATACATACAGTATTCTCTGCGCCGTCTTCCTCGCCTGACGCAAAAAATCCTCGCCGCTCGGTTGGCGTTTTTAATCAGGGATTAGTATAACTGAGGTGATCGGATATGTCCATCGTCACGAAATGTATCGGCGTCGCGAAAAAGGTGAAGCACCGCTTCGACGCCCAGATAAAGGCCCGCACCCCGGTCTACGTCTCCCCGGTCCGGCGTGTGGAGCGGGTGAAGACGGAGGAGCGGGTGGTGGCCATGACCTTTGACGACGGCCCCAGCCGGATGCTCCCCAACCCCCCGGGGGACCACAAAAAGGGCCTCACCATGGAGCTTGTGGACATCTTGGAGAAGTACGGCGCCCGGGGGACCTTTGACGTGGTGGGCTCCACCGCCGGGAACTACCCGGACGAGGCGGGAAAAGAGGGCTCCGCCGCCTGGGGCGGCAAAAAGTACGACCACTACCCGGACATCGGCCACGACGCCGAGGGCGGCGCGGAGGTCTGCCGGGAGGAGGTGGACCGCATCCTCTCCGGCGGTCATGAGATTTCCAGCCACACCTACGCTCATATCCTCTACGGCCCCAAAAACGTGGTCTACGGCAGCCGGACATACCTGGGGGACATCGAAAAGGCGGTTTCCGACCTTGAAAAGCTCCACGCGCTCATGAAGAACCGCCACGGCTACACCATTCATTTATCCCGTCCGCCCCACTACGTGGACAAGATCGCCCCGGGGCTTTCAAGCTACGACGCCCTGGCCCTCATGGGCTACCAGTACATGGCCGCCAGCTTTGACGGCGCGGGCTGGCTGCCCCTGTCCACGTATGAGGCCGAGGTGGAGGCCACCTGGCGGCCCCTGGAGCGGGCCCTTTCGGAGGACCCCGACAGCATGAAGGGACAGATCATCTTCCAGAAGGACGGCTTCAACATGGCCCGCCGCACCCCCATCGCCGATGGGCTGGAGATCCAGCTGAAGCTCCTGACGGACGCCGGGTACAAGGTGGTGACGGTCTCCGAGCTCATGGAGCGCTCGCCCTTTGCCGATTTGGGGCAGGGGGACGACGCCTTCGAGGCGGCAAAAACGCTTGCGGAGAAGGGGTATTGCCCCGCCTACCGGGACAACACCGTCCGCCCGGAAACCGTCATGACCGTGGGAGAGCTCTGCGAGACAATTTTCGGCTGGGATGCGGCGAAAAAGCGGGTGGACCGCATTTTGCAAAGATCCGGCCCCTGGCCCTGCGGCCTTGCCGCCGACCACCCATACGGCGCGGCGGTGGAGCTTGCCATGGAGCGCGGCTGCCTGGAGCGGACGCCCCACTTTGACCCCGCCGCCCAATTGATGGCGGAGCCCCTGACGGCGTTCCTGCGCTCCCTCACCGGCAAGACCCCGGAGCTTCCCGAAAAGATGAGCCGAGGAGAAATCTTGAAGCTCCTGGCCGAAACCCTATAAGCCCCAATACATCACGCAACCGAGCGCCCCATGGCCGCCCGGTTGCGTTTTTAATATTGTTATAAATTTTGCTGTACGGGCCGCCGCCCAAATTGCCCCTCCCTCCGGGAGGGGGTAGGGGGTGGGGGTCAAAAAAGCGGCCCACCGGGCCGCAACCACTTTAGCCTTCCCCGCAGGGCGGGGAAGGTGGCGCGTTAGCGACGGATGAGGTGAGAAGGTGCGTTTATCTGAGCACTTCCCAAGTCGCTACCCTCTCACCTCACCCCTGCCCCTCCCCGCCCTGCGGGGAGGGCTTATAAACGGAGCGGCTGCGCCGCACATAAAATCATTCGCCGCAAAATTTTGCGGCGAAAACCGTTTTCGGGAGGCGTGCGCGTATCGGGGGGACGGGTCGCCGGGGACGGCGACCCCTACGGCGTTGGTTGAGGGTGCGGCGGTGGACGGGGGAATGGGCCGCCGTGGGCGGCGGCCCGTACGGCGTTGGTTGGAAGCGCACCAGCGAGGCGCGAGGCGCGCAGCGCCAGCGCCAGCGGATATAGACGCTGGTCTTCCGGCCACCACACGATAAGCACCCAAGGCAGCGCGGAAATATTTAGACGCAAACGCCCCCGACAACTGCCCAGCCAGCGTCGCCCGAATTTATAATTCGGGCTTACGCGGACGTAGACGCAATTCAATTCGACAACATCCGCGCGGATATGGTTCCACCCATAGCCATCGACCACCACTGCGGGAGCCGTCCCGCCGACACAACGCACAATCCAAAGGATTTCGGAGCGCCCAACGGGGTTCCAAGGGGCACTGCCCCTTGGTCGTTTTCTCCCCTTTGCTACTTTCCGCTCTTTGACGAAATCAAAGAGCGGAAAGTAGATCCCGCCGCCCTAAAGGGCGGCATCCTTACTCGTACGCCCACAGATTATCAATCTCCCCCTCGATCTCCTCATACGTCCACGTGCCGCCGCAGTTGGAGGGGCGGTAGGGGTCGTAGATCTGGAAGCCGTCCTCATTACAGCCGTAGAGGACGATGTAGTGGCCGGTGGTGGTGAAGTCGCCGG
>CANQZF010000200.1 GCA_947628265.1 uncultured Oscillospiraceae bacterium | reverse complement strand
TCCCGGCCCGGTTCGCCGCGGCCAAGGCCATCGAGGGGGATGAGCTCATCATCGAGCGCTTGAAGCTCGACCAGAACGAGCGGGAGCTTTTGGAGCACATCACCCTCCAGATGGAGACGGAGCGGGGCCTGGACCGCAGCGCCGCCATCGCGGATATGCGCTTTAACTTCATCGGCGACGTCTGCGGCGAGTGCGTGAAAAAGCCCCGGGAGAGCCGGGAGCACATAAGAAGCGAAAAGCTGGACAGGATACTCACGGGCAAATACACCGCCATCCCCGTGTTCATCGCCATCATGGCCACGGTCTTTTACCTCACCTTCGAGGTCATTGGCAAGTGGCTTCAGGACCTCCTGGATTTGGGCATCACGGCCCTGACGGACGTGGTGGACAGGGCCATGACCTCCGCCGGGGTGAACCCCGCCCTCCACGACCTGGTTATCGGCGGCATCTTTGAGGGCGTGGGCTCGGTTCTCAGCTTCATGCCCATCGTGGTGGTGATGTTCTTTTTCCTCTCCCTTTTGGAGGACTCCGGCTACATCGCCCGCGTGGCCTTCTTCATGGACAAGCTCCTTCGGAAGATCGGCCTTTCCGGGCGGAGCATCGTGCCCATGCTCATCGGCTTCGGCTGTACCGTCCCGGCGGTGATGGCCACCCGCACCCTCCCCAGCGAGCGGGACCGGCGCATGACCATCCTGCTGACGCCCTTCATGAGCTGCACGGCGAAGCTGCCCATCTATGCCTTTTTCGTCAACGCCTTCTTCCCGGGAAAGCGGGGCCTTATCATGACGGGCCTCTACCTTCTGGGCGTGGCCACGGGGATTTTAGTGGCGTTCCTCTATAAAAAGACCCTCTTCCGGGGCGAGGCGGTGCCTTTCGTCATGGAGCTGCCCAATTACCGGATGCCCAGCGCCCGGAGTACCCTTCAGCTCATGTGGGAGAAGGCCAAGGACTTTTTGCAGAAGGCCTTTTCCGTCATCCTTATCGCCACCGTGGTGGTATGGTTCCTCCAGAGCTTCGACCTCCACATGAATTTGGTGGAGGACTCCGCCGACAGCATCATGGCGGGCCTGGCGGGACTTTTAGCGCCCATCTTCAAGCCCCTGGGCCTGGGCGATTGGCGCATCTGCACCTCCCTTATCAGCGGCTTTATGGCCAAGGAGAGCGTGGTCTCCGCCCTGGAGGTCCTGTTCTCCTCCCAGGGCGGCGTCAGCGCCGTGCTGGACACCGTTTCCGCCGGGGCACTTTTGGTGTTCAGCCTCCTCTACACCCCCTGCGTGGCCGCCGTCGCCTCCGTCAAGCGCGAACTGGGGGGCCGCTGGGCCGCCGGCGTGGTGGTGTGGCAGTGCGTCATCGCGTGGTTGTGCGCCCTCATTGTCCGTGGAATATTGGTGCTTATTTTGTGAGGTGAAAAGATGAAGCCCATAGATATTGTGGTCATCGTCCTTATCGTCGCGGTCCTTATCTTCGCCGTCTACCTGAACCGCCGCCGCAAAAAGACCAGCTCCTGCTGCGGCAACTGTTCGGAGTGTGGGAAAAGGCAAAAGAGCTGCGGAAAATAAGAAAAGAGGTTGATAAAATGGAAACGCAGGAAACCACCCGCTTTATCCTTGGCCTCCGATTAGCCGGTTGGAGCGACAGGGAAATCAACGATTTTATCCTCTACATTGCGCTGGGCGACGAAAAGTATCGGCCAAGGCCGGATGCTGAGTAGGACGCCGCGAAAGAAGCCGAATAAACGCCAAGGGCCGCCCCCGCCGGGACGGCCCCTTCTTTTTTATTTATGCTCACATCAAACCACCGACAAAAACACCAGCAGCACCGCGAGGAACGAGAAATTGAAGGCGGAGAACTCCGCGATATATTTCCCGGCCTTGCCCGGGTTGCGCTTCACGTACTCCCGGAAGGTGATGAGGCTCGCCAGCGACGCGATCAGCGTCCCCACGCCGCCCACGTTGACGCCCCGGAGGAGGTCGGCGTAATTGCCTGTAAACTGGCTGAGCAAAATGGCGGAGGGCACATTGGAGATGCACTGGCAGGAGAGGGCGCTGAACACCAGCGTATTCTTATCCAAAAGCCCGGAGAAGAAGTGCCGCACCGCGCCGATGCGCCCCATGTTGCCGGAGAAGATGAAGAAAAAGACGAAGGTCAGCAAAAGCGGGTAGTCCACCTCCCGGAGGGCCTTCCTGTCCGCCATAAAGAGCACCGGCGGGATCACCAAAAGCCCGATCCAGTAGGGGATGCCCCGGAAGACGATGGCGATGGCCAAGGCGAAGAGGGCGAGATACAAAATAGTCCGCTTGGGGTCGACGGTAAACGCCTCGTCCCCCACCTCCAGGGGCTCCGCCTTCACGAAGACGAGACAGCACACCGTGATCATCAGCACCGCCAGCGCGAAGGGCGGGGCCATGATCCCCATGAACTCCCCGTTGGGGATGGAAAATTTGGTGTAGAGGTAGAGGTTCTGGGGGTTCCCAAAGGGCGTCAGCATCCCGCCCAGGTTGGCGGCGATGTTCTGCATGATGAAGGTGAAGGCCATGTACTTCTCCTTGCCGGTGGAGTGGAGCACAAGGTACCCCAGGGGCAGGAAAGTCAGAAGCGCCATGTCGTTGGCGATGAGCATGGAGCCGATAAAAGTTATGTAAACCAGCGCCAAAACGCTGATCCGGGCGTTTTTGAAGATCCGGACCACCTTCCGGGCCAGCATGTAGAAGAAGTTGATGTCCCGGAGGGCGCACACCACCGCCAGCACGCAGAAGAGACACGTCAGCGTCTTAAAATCGAAATACCCCAGATACTGCCGGTCCACGGGGACCGCCAGCGTGGTCAGGAGCGCCGCGAAAAAGGCGATGACCGTGACGGTGTTCTTTTTGGCAAAGGTCTCGGCCCAGCGCCAGACCTCCTCGGCCAAAACGCCGCCCCGGGCCCACACGGAGGGGATCGCCGCCGCCGCAGAGGGCCGGCGGAACCGCACCCGGTAATGGGTCGTCTCAGGCCGCCGCGCGCGGCCCCGCGTTTCTCCCGGGGTCACGTCCCCGGAGGAGTGAGTTTTCATACAAGCGCCCCCAAATTCTGTCTTTCAGACCGCAAGTATTATACCGCCCCCCGTCGCCGGTTTCAACAGGAAAAGCGTTGAAAATCCCACAAAAATCATCCCTCCCCGGCCCAAAAAATCGACAGATTTGCCCCACCCCCACCCCCTGTCCCCTCCCAAGGGGAGGGGCTTTTAAAAGGAGCGGCGAAGCCGCAACCTTATTAGCCTTCCCCGCAGGGCGGGGAAGGTGGCGCGTAGCGACGGATGAGGTGAGAAGGTGCGATCATCTGAGTACTCAAAAACTTTCGGCCTCCCACCTCACCCCTACCCCTCCCCGCCCTGCGGGGAGGGCAAAAAGGTTGCGGCTGCGCCGCGATCTCATTTCCCCCTCCCTTCGGGAGGGCCCCGCCCATATTGCCCCTCCCTCCGGGAGGGGGCAGGGGGTGGGGGTCAAATCAGCGGCCCGGAGGGCCGCAACCACTTTAGCCTTCCCCGCAGGGCGGGGAAGGTGGCGCGTTAGCGACGGATGAGGTG
>CANQZF010000199.1 GCA_947628265.1 uncultured Oscillospiraceae bacterium | reverse complement strand
CACGGTCCAGGAGTTCTCCGACTGGGTGGAGTACTGCAATATGCCGGGAAAATCCCCCATGGCGGACCTGCGGCGCGCTAACGGCCGGGAAGAGCCCTTCAACGTCAAATACTGGGGCATCGGCAACGAGGCCTGGGGCTGCGGCGGCGGTATGCGGCCGGAGCGGTACGCGGACCTGTGCCGTCAGTACTCCACGTATCTGCGCAATTACTCCGACCACAAGATCTACAAGATCGCCTCCGGGGCCAACGTGGACGACTACCGCTGGACCGGGACGGTGGCGGAGATCGCGGGCTGGAGCATCGACGCGCTGAGCCTCCACTACTACACCATCCCCCAGGAGAAGGACTGGAACCACAAGGGCCCCGCCACGGGCTTTACCCGGGAGGAGTACTACGCCACCCTCCAAAAGGCCCTGCGGATGGACACGCTCGTCACCGAGCACGGCAACGTTCTGCGCAAAAACTGCCCCAAAAAGCGTCTGGGCCTCGTGGTGGACGAGTGGGGGACCTGGTTTGACGTGGAGCCGGGGACCAACCCGGGCTTCCTCTATCAGCAGAACACCATGCGGGACGCCTTGGTGGCGGCGCTGACCCTCAACGTCTTCAACAAGCACTGCGACACCGTGGTGATGGCCAACATCGCCCAGACGGTGAACGTCCTCCAGGCCATGGTCCTCACTGACGGCCCCAGGATGCTCCTGACCCCCAGCTACCACGTGTTCCATATGTATAAGGACCACCAAGGGGCCCAGGAGCTGGAGACGTACGCCGAGACCCGGGCCCTTCGGTGCGGCGATTGGAGCGTCCCCGACGTCCAGGTCTCCGCCAGCCGCGCCGCCGACGGCTCCGTCCTGCTCACCGCCGTGAACCTCTCCGACACCGAGTGCGCCCCCCTGGAGGTGCTGTTCGACGAGATCGGGCGGAAAACGTCTGTCAAGGGGACCCTCCTCGCCAGCCCCACCGGGGCGTACAACACCTTCGACGCCCCGGAGACGGTAAAGCCCGCCCCCATGACCGGCATCGCCCTCGGTGACCGGAGCTTCACCGCCACCCTGCCGGCGTGCTCCGTGGCCGCCTTCAAGATCGCCAATGAGTGACACCCGCTGCCGCCGGTGCCTCCTCCGGGAGCTTGCGGAGGGAGCGGCGCTCTACGAGTCCGTAAAGGCCTACCGCCAGGAGCTTTCGGAGGACACGCGAACGCCGGACGGGGAGTTTGAGGCGCGCCTCGACCTCTGCCGGGCGTGTCGCTACCTCCAAAACGCCACCTGTATGCAGTGCGGCTGCTATGTGGAGATACGCGCCGCAAAGAAGGATATTCATTGCCCGATGGAGAAGTGGTGATACGGGGGAAAATTAAGGTATTCGCCGCAAATTTTTGCGGCGAATAATTTTATATGCGGCGAAGCCGCACCTTTTTGCCCTCCCCGCAGGGCGGGGAGGGGCAGGGGTGAGGTGAGAGGGCAAAGGATTTTGAGCGCTCAGATAATCGCACCTTCTCACCTCATCCGTCGCTAACGCGCCACCTTCCCCGCCCTGCGGGGAAGGCTAAAAAGGTTGCGGCTTCGCCGCTTATTTTAAAAGCCCCTCCCTCTGGGAGGGGGCAGGGGGTGGGGGCGTGTGGATAAACGGACCCACCCTGCCCATCGCTTCGCTCGGGCACCCCTCCCGGAGGGAGGGGCAATTTGGGCGGTGAGATAATCGGAGCATTTGATTTAAACGCGAAAACTTGCCGTAGGGGCCGCCTCTCTTGGCGGCCCGTTCCCGGTTGATTGATATTGCGGTGAATACAAACGCGCCATCCCCGAAAAAGGTATTCGCCGCAAATTTTTGCGGCGAATAATTTCATGTGCGGCGAAGCCGCTCCTTTTTGCCCTCCCCGCAGGGCGGGGAGGGGCAGGGGTGAGGTGAGAAGCCGAAGGATTTTGAGCGCTTCCGATGAACGCACCTTCTCACCTCATCCGTCGCTAACGCGCCACCTTCCCCGCCTAAGCGGGGAAGGCTAAAAAGGGTGCGGCCCTCCGGGCCGCTGATTTGACCCCCACCCCCTGCCCCCTCCCGGAGGGAGGGGCAATCCGGGCGGCGGCCCCTACGGCGTTGTTTGGGGGTGGGTACATTGAAAAAGCCCCTCCCGGAGGGAGGGGCAGCAGGGCGATAAAACGTTTCCTTTTTCTCACGAGAGGGGCGCGCCCTCTAGAATGGCTTGCCAGAGGGCGTCGTCGGCGGCCTTGTCGGTGGCGCGCTTGTCAGTATAAAAGCCCCGGACGCCGATGTAGAGGCCGGTGTCCTCCGAAAGGCCCAGGGCGGGCAAGGTCCACACCGGGAAGGCCCGGCCCTCCCAGGTGTAGTCGTCATCCGCCGGGAGCGCCCCGTCAGCATCCGCCAAAATCTGATACCCCGCCTGGAGGCCCTGGGGGTCGTCGGTGAGGAAGAAGACGCTCTCCCCAGCGGTGATGTCGGCGGCAAGGCGCATACGCACGGCGTAGTTGACCTCCAGGGCGTCCTCGGCGGAGGCGTCCACCGTCACATAGGGACGCAGCTCCACAACGGTCCTCCCGTCGCCGTTCACGTCCTGGCCCAGGGCCTCCACCGTCTCCAAAAGGGCGGCCTGGGTCTCCTCGGACAGGTTTTTCGTGCCCACGTAGGCGAAGATGTAGTCGGGCCGCGTCTTCCCCACGCCCAGGGCGTTCAGCACGATGCTGAGGACGATGGCGAAGAGCGCCGCGCCGGCCAAAAGCCAGCCCCAGTTATAGTGGAACCAGTTCTCGATCTTCTCCTTGCGCGTCATGGGCGGGGGCGGCTCGTCGGGCTTTACGTCCCGGTATTTCCATTTTAAATATTCGCTTGCCATAGTCAGCTCCTTACGCGAAAGTCCGCAAAATAAGCATACCATACTTCACGGCGCTTGTAAAGGCGCTCAGGAAAGATCGTTTTACGAAGCGCCTTTTTTAAATTAATTCCTTGAATTTTCGCGGAGCCTGTAGTAACATGTCTATGTATGGATTGCGCCTGAACGCTCGGCGGCCCATCCGATCGAGACAAAATTGTTGTTTTGTGATAAACCGCTACGATACGAGCCCCAGCCGGTCCAGCGCCCTCGCGTGCTCCGCGCCGGTGGAGATGAGATAGACGCGGGTGGCCTCGATGGACGAGTGCCCCGGCACGTCGGCCAGCTTCGCCATGTCCCGGGTCACCCGGTAGAACATCCGGGCAAAGAGATGCCGCAGATAGGCGGCGAACTCCCGAAAATCCGTGCTCAGCGTTCTACCTTCCATAACTGCCTCCGTAAAAAAGGTTGTTCCTCTTTTTTACCCGATAAGGCGGGAGATGATCATATGGACGCGGAGGAGTCGTTGTCCCTCATTTTGACCCACATCTTTTCACCGAAAAACATAACAAAAATCCCCGAAATCTTGCGATTTCGGGGATTTATTGGGATAAGCGGTTAAAAATCCTATTCCGCACCGGTCTAAATTATCGGAGGGAGGGGAGCTCGAGGGGGACCGTCAGGGTCCCGCCTCGAATTTAAATCAAGCTCCAAAAAGAGCACCAGTCCGCAGACTGGTACTCTTTTTCGGAATAAGTGGTTAAAACTCCTACTACAATGTATTTGGAC
>CANQZF010000198.1 GCA_947628265.1 uncultured Oscillospiraceae bacterium | reverse complement strand
AACCGGCCCTGGCCCAGACCGTGTCGGGCATCCCGAACATCCACTGCCAGAGGTCCAGCTGGTGGATGCTCTGGTTCAGGAGGACTCCCCCGCCCTCGCCCCGCCAGGTGGAGTGCCAGGGGGAGCTTTTGTGGTACGCCTGGGATCTGTACCAGTCGGTGACGATCCAGGTGATTCGCTTGAGCCCGCCCAGCTTGCCGCTCCCGACCATTTCCCGGAGCTTTTGGTATAGGGGGTCCGTGCGCTGGTTGTACATGATGCCATAGACCCTGCCGGAGGCGCGGGCAGCCGCGTCCATGGGCCGCACCTGGGCGGTGTACATCCCGGCGGGCTTCTCCGTCAGGACGTGAAGGCCGCAATGAAAGGCGTCGATAGCCTCAGTGGGGTGGTCCGCATGGGGCGTCGCCAGAATTACCGCGTCGATGAGGCCGCTTTCAAAAAGGGACCGGGCGCTTTGAAAAACTTGGACGCCGGGGTATTTTTCCCGAAAGGCCTCCCCCTTCTCCGGCGAGCGTATGCACACCGCCGTAAGCTCCGCCTCCCGGATTTCCCCGGAAAGCAGTGTTTTTACGTGCTTTTCCCCGATGGCCCCCACGCCCACAACGCCAAACCGCAGCTTTTCCATGTTATTTCCCACTTCCCAGCTCCACAGTGCGGCGGAAGGAGGCGTCCACGGCCTTTTCGACCTCCTCCGCAAAGGGGCCGGCCTCCAGGCTCTTCACGCCCTCGATGGTGGAGCCGCCGGGAGAACAGACCTGGGCGCACAAAACCTCCGGGTCCTCGCCGGACTCGATGGCCAGCTTCGCCGCGCCGAGGACCGTATGCTCCGCCAGCTTCAGCGCCGTATCACCGGCTAAACCAACGCTCTTCCCCGCCGAGGCCAGGGCCAGAATGAACTTGTAGACAAACGCGGGGCCGCAGCCGGAGATGGCGCATCCGGCGTCGATGAGCCTCTCGGGAAGCTCAATGAGCTCGCCGGTGGGGCGGAGGGCTAAAAGGATCGCGTCCCGGTCCTCCGGAGGAAGGGCGGCGTTGGCCGTCCAGAGCATGGAGCCCGCGCCCACGGCCGCCGGGGTATTGGGCATGATGCGCAGTACCGGCGCGGTGAAGCCCAGCATTTTGCAAAGGCTCTCAACGGTGATCCCCGCCGCCATGGTGACGAGGGCGCAGCCGGCGCGGTCACGGAGCACAGGTCCGATTTCCGTCAGCACCTCCTCCATATTCTGGGGCTTCACGCCCAGGAAAATATACCGGCAGTCACAGGCAATGTCGGCGGCGCTGAGCACATCGCAGCCCTTGGCGGCGGCGTAGAGCTTCGCCCTACCGTTGTCTGCGTCGCAGACGGCGCACTCCGAAGCCCCCACCGCGCCGATGACGGCGTTCGCCAGCGTGGCGCCCATATGTCCCACGCCGATAAAACCGAATTTATACATGATTTTTCTCCTCTCTCCCGCTATTTCAGCGAATCTGGCCGTCCCCGACCACCACATATTTATACGTTGTCAGCTCCCGAAGCCCCACCGGGCCCCGGGCGTGGAGTTTTTGGGTGGAGATGCCCATCTCGCAGCCCATGCCGAACTCCCCGCCGTCGGTGAAGCGCGTGGAGGCGTTTATATAGACCGCCGCGCTGTCCACACCCCGGGCGAACTTCTCCTGATTTTCCTTATTCTCCGAGACGATGGCCTCGGAGTGGTGGGTGGAATGGGCGGCGATGTGGGCGATGGCCTCCTCCACGCTGTCCACCACCTTCACGGCTAAAATGTAGTCCAAAAACTCCGTGTCGAAGTCCCGCTCCCCGGCGTGAGTGCCGTCGATGATGCGCGCGGCCCTCTCGTCAAGCCGCAGTTCCACGAGAGGCTTACCTGTCGCGGCACGGTCGTCCACCAGGGCCTTTTTCAGCATGGGCAGGAACTTCTCCGCCACCTTCTCATGGACAAGGCATACCTCCTCCGCGTTGCAGACCGAGGGGCGGCTGGTCTTGGCGTTGACAATGATCTTCACCGCCTTTTCAAGGTCCGCGTACTCGTCCACGTAGACGTGGCAGATGCCGGTGCCCGTCTCCAGGCACGGCACGGTGGCGTTCTCCACGCAGGCCCGGATGAGCCCAGCGCCGCCCCGTGGGATGAGCAGGTCCACATACCCCGCCGCCGTCATGAGCTCCGTTGCGGAGGCACGGGTGGTGTCCTCGATAAGGTTTACATAATTCTCATTAAGTCCCATCCCCGCAAGGCCACGTCTCAACGCCCGCACAATGGCGTCGGCGCTGCGCCACGCCTCCTTGCCGGAGCGGAGGACACAGGCGCTGCCGGCCTTAAAGGCCAGCACGGCGGCGTCAGAGGTGACGTTGGGCCGGGACTCATAGATGACGGCGATGACCCCCAGGGGCACCGTCACCTTGTGGAGCACAAGCCCGTTGGGCCGGGTCTCCCGGGAGACAGTGTTCCAGACGGGGTCCGGGAGCTTCGCCACGTCCCGCATCCCCTCCGCCATGGCCGCGATACGTTTTGTATCCAGGCGGAGCCTGTCCAGCATCACCTCGGAGATATGCCCCCGGGCGGCGTCCACATCGGCGGCATTGGCGGCGAGGATTTCGTCGCTCCCCCGCTCCAGCGCCTCCGCCATAGCCTCGATGGCGGCGTTTTTCTCCTCCGAGGTAAGCCCCGCCAGCCCCGGAGCCGCCGCCTTGGCGCGTTTTATGATCTCAAGTGTAGTCATTTATACCTCCTGTTCCCTCAGCCAGCCCCTGGCCGAGCCAATATTTTGCTGTCGAAAAAGCCCTGCGGGCTTTTCCGACAAGGGGAACGTGTGGGCAAATTACTCTGAATTTTGCGAAATTCATAGAAAACTGCCCTGCTGCCGCGCTGCAGCGCACCGCAAGCGGCACGTTTGCGCGGCAAAAGGGATTTTTTCCGACGCACATGTCGCCGGAAAAAAATATTGAATTAGAGTTTTTGACAAAAAACATTGAAAATGATTAGACCCGTCCGCGTCCGAGGGGATGTGGATGGATAGGACCTTCTCCCCGGCGTAACGCTCCCTGTCGCGGCGGGCGCACTCCAGCTGACAGAGCAGCATATTTGCCCCATCCGGGTCGTTGCCAAGTTTTTCGGTAAGCCCCGCGTAGGCGCTCCCCGCCGTCTCCGGGTCCATGAGGCCGTCAAGGTATGCCCCAAGGGCCGTGAGGTCCACTGTTTTTCCCGCCCGCGCAATTTTAGGACCATTCCGGGCTGGATGCCGATGAGGGCGTAAAATCCATCAGGCTCCATGGCTCTTTTTGAGGAACCTTGTGCCCACGCTGCGGCCCTCCACGGCGTCGTAGAGGCGCGTGGGGTCGGAGCCGTTCAGGATGATCATATCGGCCCCGGCCTCGGTGGCGATCTGGGCGGCGTGGAGCTTTGTCCGCATGCCGCCGGTACCGAGAGCGGAGCCCGGGTCCCCGGCCAGAGCCAATATTTCCGGCGTCAGCTCAGGGACCGTCTCGATGAGCCGGGCGCTGCCGTCCCGGCGGGGGTCGGCGGTGTAGAGGCCGTCGATGTCGCTCATGAGGATGAGGAGCTCCGCCTCCACGGAGGACGCCACCACAGCGGCCAGGGTGTCGTTGTCGCCGAAGACGATCTCCTCCGTGGCCACGGTGTCGTTCTCGTTGATGA
>CANQZF010000197.1 GCA_947628265.1 uncultured Oscillospiraceae bacterium | reverse complement strand
TGATATACATATATACATTTTCGCAAATCCACCCTGGAGGCGACGGTATGCTCTATTTTGAAAACGACTACTCGGAAGGGGCCCACCCCCTCGTTTTGAAGCGGCTTTGTGAGACGAACCTGGTCTCCCAGCCGGGGTATGGGGAGGACGCATACTCCGAAAACGCCCGGCGGCTCCTGCGGGAGGCGTGCCGCGCGCCGGAGGCGGACGTCTACTTCCTCTCCGGGGGCACCCAGACAAACGCCGTGGCCATCGGGGGGCTTCTGCGGCCCTGGGAGGGGGTCGTCTGCGCCAAAACCGGGCACATCAACGTCCACGAGGCCGGGGCGGTGGAGTTTTCCGGCCACAAGGTGATGTCGATTGCGGGAAAAGGCGGAAAAATCGAGGCCCCGGCGCTCCGGGCGTACCTCTCCGGCTTTTTTGCCGACCCCAACCACGAGCACATGGTCTTCCCCGGCATGGTGTACATCTCCCACCCCACGGAGTACGGGACGCTCTACTCCCTTGCGGAGCTGACAGAGCTTTCGGACGTATGTAAAAGCTTTCACATCCCCCTCTACATGGACGGGGCGCGGCTGGCCTACGCCCTGGGGGCGGACGGCGGCGTGACGCTTGCGGACATAGCGAGGCTTTGCGATGTCTTCTATATCGGCGGGACCAAGTGTGGGGCGCTTTGCGGGGAGGCGCTCATTTTCCCCAAGGGCGCGCCGGAGCACTTTTTGACCCTCATCAAGCAGCGGGGGGCGCTTCTGGCCAAGGGACGGCTGTGCGGCGTCCAATTTGAGGCGCTTTTTGAGGACGGGCTCTACTTTGAGCTGGGGAAAAGCGCCGTGGAGCTGGCCATGGCGCTAAAAGCGGGGCTCCTCAATAGGGGCTTCCGGCTCTTCATGGACTCCCCCACCAACCAGCAGTTCCCCATCGTGCCAAACGCGCTTCTTGAAAAGTTAGAGGGCCGGGTCCGCTATTCCTACTGGGAGCCCTGCGGAGACGCGTCCGTCATACGCCTCGCCACCAGCTGGGCCACGACCCCTGCGGACGTGGAGGAATTATTCAAAATCCTTGACAATATGCCCATAGACGGCTAAAATAGAGGGACCGAAAATCGAGAGACAGGAGTCTTTTTTATGGCTAAGGACAAGAAAGTAGAACAGATCACCGATATGGACGTGGACTTCACCCAGTGGTACACCGACGTGTGCACCAAGGCGGAGCTCATCGACTACTCCTCCATCAAGGGCATGTTCATCTACCGCCCCTACGGCTACGCCATCTGGGAGAACATCCAGCGCATCTTAGACGACGAGTTCAAAAAGCTGGGCCACCAGAATGTCTATCTGCCCATGCTGATCCCGGAGAGCCTTCTCCAGAAGGAGAAGGACCACGTGGAGGGCTTCGCCCCCGAGTGCGCCTGGGTCACCATGGGGGGCTCGGACAAGCTGGACGAGCGCTATTGCATCCGGCCCACCAGCGAGACGCTTTTTTGCGAGCACTATAAGAATATCATCCACTCCTGGCGGGATCTGCCCAAGCTCTATAACCAGTGGTGCAGCGTTTTGCGCTGGGAGAAGACCTCCCGCCCCTTCCTCCGCCACCGGGAATTCCTCTGGCAGGAGGGCCACACCATGCACGCAAGCGAGGAGGAGGCCCGGGCCGAGACGCAGCAAATGCTCAATGTCTACGCCGACTTCATGGAGAACGTGCTGGCCATGCCCGTCATCCGCGGGCGCAAGACCGACAAGGAGAAATTCAACGGCGCGGAGGAGACCTACACCGTGGAGTGCATGATGCACGACCACAAGGCCCTCCAGGGCGGCACCAGCCACTACTTCGGCGACGGCTTCGCCAAAGCCTTCGACATCACCTACACGGGCAAGGACAACCAGCTCCACCACCCCTACCAGACCAGCTGGGGCGTGTCCACCCGGATGATTGGCGGCATCATCATGACCCACGGCGACAACTCCGGCCTCGTGCTGCCCCCGAAGATCGCCCCCACCCAGGTCATCGTCATCCCCGTGGCCATGCACAAGGAGGGCGTGCAGGAGGCGGCGGAGAAGCTGCTGGAGACCCTGAAGGCCGCCGGCATCCGCGCGGACATCGACCTTTCCGACCAGACCATGGGCTGGAAGGCCGCCCAGTATGAGATGAAGGGCGTCCCCGTCCGCCTGGAGCTGGGGCCCCGGGACATCGAAAACGGCGTCTGCGTGGCGGCCAAGCGCACCGGCGGCGAGAAGCTGACCCTGCCCCTCACCAACGTGGCCGAGACTGTCAAGACCGTCCTCGACGACGTGCAGAGGGAGATGTACGAAAAGGCCCTCAAAAATCTTCAGGACAACACCTTCGACGCCCACAGCGTGGAGGAGGTCCGGGACGGCTGCCAAAAGGGCGGCTTTGCCCGGATGATGTGGTGCGGCGACGAGGCGTGCGAGGTTAAAATGAAGGAGCAGGCCGGCGTCACCAGCCGCTGCATCCCCTTCGACCAGCACCACATCGGCGACGTCTGCCCCGTGTGCGGTAAACCGGCGAAGCAGATGGTGATTTGGGGGATCGCGTACTGAGCTGGCTTTCGAGCCCCGCGAAGCGGGGCTCGAAATGCCAATAGGATGCGTGCGGAACCCCGTGTGTGAATTCTGCGGAATTCACGCACGGGGTTCCTGCCGTTTTGCTCCGCGCACGGCCCGAAGGGCCGCACACTGCGCAAAACAAAAGGGATTTTTCGCGTGGCAAAGCCACGCGAAAAATATTAAATAAAAGCGGGAGGGTCTGGGGCCCTCCCCTACGGTATTATTATAGGTTGTTGCATTTTAATGGGAAAATCTATCAATTTTCTCGTAGGGGCGGGTTCTAAACCCGCCCGTTCCACGATTACCACCGTGCCGCCAAAAAACGCTGTGAAATCCGCCGCCCAGTTTGCCCCTCCCTTTGGGAGGGGTGCCCGAGCGCAGCGATGGGCAGGGTGGGTCCGTATATCCATCTACACACCCACCCCCTGCCCCCTCCCAAGGGGAGGGGCCACAATCAACGCGCATTGTTCCCGTAGGGGCTTATTGGATCTCCTGCTCCAGGGTCTCAAAGCCCGGGGTGGAGAAAAACTGGCCCAGGGAGATATTCAGACCGTCGCAGAGCTTTTTGACGGTGACGATGGAAACGTCGCGCCGCTTTGGGTCCGTCATGCTGTACACCGTGGACGGCGTGACCCCCGCCAAATTTGCCAGCTCATTGAGCCGGATCCCCCGCTCCCGGCAAAGCTCACAAAACCGCTCCACCACCATATCCTTCACGGACATACCATCACCTCAATGGTGATAGTATCTTTTTATTCGCATTTGCGTATACGCACTTGCGTAATTTTGAAAAATGTTTTATATTGGATCCCGGAGGTGACCGCCATGGCAGACTACCGGAAAATGTACGGCATCCTTTGCCGCGCCATATCCGCCGCGCTGGACGCCCCGCCCGAAAAGGGAAAGCGGCTTTTGCAGGACGCCCTTTACGAAGCGGAGGAGGTCTATATCGACACCTGCGGCGAAGAAAACGGAGAGGACAGCGCCCCGTAGGGGTGGCCGCCCAAATCGCCCCTCCCTCCGGGAGGGGTGCCCGAGCGCAGCGACGGGCAGGGTGGGTCCGTAATCCGGCCACCCCCACCCCCTGCCCCCTCCCAAA
>CANQZF010000196.1 GCA_947628265.1 uncultured Oscillospiraceae bacterium | reverse complement strand
TCGGACTAAGCTCAGGAGGTCTCTATGAAAAGCTCATTTCGCTGGTACGGCGACAGTGACCCCGTGACCCTGGAGGAGATTCGGCAAATTCCCGGTATGCGGTCCATTGTGTCCGCGGTGTACGACGTGAAGCCCGGCGAGGTCTGGCCGGAGGAATCCATCAAGCACCTGGCGGACGAGTGCAAAGAGCACGGCCTTATCTTTGACGTGGTGGAATCCATCCCCGTCACGGAGGAAATCAAACTGGGCCGCCCGGAGCGGGACAGGCACATTGAAAACTACTGCGAGAATATCCGGCGCTGCGCAAAATATGGCGTCAAGTGTGTCACCTACAACTTCATGCCCGTGTTTGACTGGACCCGGACGCAGCTGGATAAACAGGGCGCGGACGGCTCCACCAGTCTCGTGATGTACTGGGACCAGATGCGCGGCCTGGACCCACTGAAGGACGACATCCACCTCCCCGGCTGGGATTCCAGCTACACCCAAGATGAAGTCCGCGACCTCATCCGTGCCTACGGCGAGATAGGGGAGGAGGGACTTTGGAGCAACATCGAGTACTTCCTCAAGCGTGTTATCCCCGTGGCCGAGGAATGCGGCGTTGTGATGGCCCTCCACCCGGACGATCCCCCGTATCCCATTTTCGGGCTTCCGAGGGTGGTCACAAATGAGGCGAACATCGACCGCTATCTCTCCATCGTGGACAGCCCCTCAAATACCCTTTGCCTCTGTACCGGCTCCCTGGGCTGCTCGCCGAAGAACGATATTCCGAAGCTTGTTCGCAAGTACTCCGCCATGAAGCGAATCGGCTTCATGCACCTGCGGAACGTGAAAATCCTGCCCGACACATCCTTCGAGGAATCCGGGCACCTGACGAAAAATGGCTCCTTGGACATGAACGCCATTGTGAAAGCTTTGGTGGACACCGGCTTTGACGGGTATTTCCGGCCCGACCACGGGCGCATGATCTGGGGCGAGACGGGCAAACCCGGCTACGGCCTTTTTGACCGGGCCCTGGGCACCGCCTACCTCAACGGACTTATCGAGGCCAACGGCGGCACCATCGAATAACTTGTAGGGGCCGCCTCTCTTGGCGGCCCGCCCCTCAAAACATAGAAAGGATGACAAACATGTTAAATCTTCCTCTCAACATAGATTTTACCGGCAAGACCGTGGTGGTCACCGGCGCGGGCGGGGTGCTTTGCTCCGTTATGGCAAGAGCTTTTGCGCAAGCCGGAGCGAAAGTCGCCGCTCTCGACCTCAACGAGGAGGCCGTGAAGAAGCTCTCCGACGAGGTGAAAGCCGAGGGATTTACCCTTAACGGCTACAAGTGCAACGTCCTGGAGCCCGAGTCCATCAGGGCCGCTCACGAGGCGATTTTAGCCGACCTCGGCCCCGTGGACATCCTCATAAACGGCGCGGGCGGCAACAACCCACGGGCCACCACGGACAATGAATATCAGCACGAGGCCAGGGAGGGGCAAAAGACCTTCTTTGACCTGGATCCCTCCGGCGTGGATTTCGTGTTCAAGCTCAACTTCCAGGGGACGCTCCTGCCCACGCAGATTTTTGCCAAAGACATGGTTGAGCGGGGGAGCGGCGTGATCCTGAACGTCAGCTCCATGAACGCATACATACCGCTGACGAAGATCCCCGCCTACTCCGGGGCCAAGGCCGCCATTTCGAACTTTACCCAGTGGCTGGCCACCCACTTTGCCAAGTCCGGCATCCGTTGCAACGCCATAGCTCCGGGCTTCCTGGTCAGCAACCAAAATAGGGCGTTGCTCTTCAACCCCGACGGAACCCCCACGGCCCGTAGCGAAAAGATCCTGAACGGCACTCCCATGGGGCGCTTCGTGGACGCGGAGGAGCTTCTCGGCGGTGTGTTCTTCCTCTGCGACGATAAAGCCGCCAGCGCCATCACCGGCGTGGTCCTGCCCATCGACGCCGGTTTCGCGGCCTACTCCGGGGTGTAATTTCCTTCCGATAAAATACTCTACGGCCGCCTGACCTCAATCCGGCGGCCATGGTTTCTTCTTCGAGCAAAAAAACAGGACGCCCCAATTTCGGGGCGTCCTTAAAACTGTATATTTTTTTAAAAAGGAGTTGGTAGTCAATTCTCAAAAATTAGTAGTCGAACAGTAGTCAACGGCGCTGTTTTTTCACTCTCTGCAAATCCTAAAACCCTTGCGCCGCAAGGGTTTTGACCGAAATCCCTCACAAAATTGCCTGAAACGTCGGAGTCTGACACTCTATCCAGCTTAAGCTACGGGCGCATTTGCTTGGCGCAAGAAGTAATATAACAGATTCACACTGAAATTTCAAGAGCAAATCAGATTTTTGAGAGAGATTTTTTGACGGCATGGATATCCCGTGTCCCGTTTTAATAATGTCCCGTAATTCCTCCGGCGGGCGGGGCTATAGAAGACTTATGATCGTGCGTACAGCAGGGGAGAGAGGGCCGGCGCGCCAATAGACCACCGTGTCGAATCGGATATCCTTCAGGGGGATGAGACGGATATTGGAATCGATGGCGAGGCGGTTGTTTTCTCCCAGTATGGCCGCGCCAACGCCCATCTCCACATACAGTATCAGCGTCTCGAAGGTTGATGCCTCCCGGGTTACCCGGGGCTCAAAGCCCGCCTGCCGGCACGCCTCCCGCAAAATGGCGTACCCCTCCGGCGAGTAGGATCTGGACAGGGATACGAAGCTCTCCTCCCGGAGCATAGACAGCGTCAGGGAACTGTGTCCGGCCAGAGGGTTCTCCCTGTTGATGGCCGCCACGCCCGGGCACGTGTCCGCCACATGCCTGACGCAAGAGGGCGGCACGGCGCGGGGAAACTGCCGCAGCTCGCTGGTGACGATGAGATCGTACCTCCCCGCCTCAAACTCCCGCCAGATGTGCTTCAGATCCCCGCGCTCCAGCCGAATCGTCACACCGGGGCTGAGCCGTTGAAGCTCCTTGAACCACTCCGCCGCACCGGATGCGATGCCCATCCCCTCCAGAACGCCTATGGTCACGCCGTTGGTCCGCTCCTCCTCCAGCTTCTGTACCTGAAGGACGGACCGGTCAATCTGTTCCAGGGCCTGGGACCACTCCCGATAGAGCAGCTTCCCAGCATCGGTGAGCCGCACATAGCGCCCGTCCCGGCGAAAAAGCTCCACACCCAGGGAGCGCTCCAGGCCGGAGATGCTCTTGCTGAGGTTCGGCTGGGCTGTGTATAGCCGTGCCGCCGCGGCGGTGACGTTCTCGCATCGTGCCACCTCTACAAAATACCGCATGGCCGTCAGTGTGAAGCTCATGATCCGTCCCCCTTCTACCTTTTTTCCAGTATATCACATACATTCCCATTTGTATATAGATAACGCAGAAAAAGTTATTTGTTTTGGGATAATTTATACATTAAAATATCTATATAGACTCAGAAAATCGGCGAAATAGAGAATCTGGACGAGCCATCCAGTCCCGGAAGCATGTCCGGGGACGCCAAATGAAGGGCAGGACCCAGGCCACGGGCGCCCTGTCGCATCAAATAAAAGGAGGAGAGCAATGAGACAAGTCATCAACTTAAACAAGGGATGGAGGTTCATCCAGAAGGATGCCGGCCTTCCCGCGTCGCTCCCGTCTGACTGGCAGGAGGTGGACCTGCCCCACACCTGGAACGCGGTGGACG
>CANQZF010000195.1 GCA_947628265.1 uncultured Oscillospiraceae bacterium | reverse complement strand
CAGCGCTTTGGCTTTGACACGTGCATCGAGACCGACGGCTATTTCATCTGCGACATCATTCCCGGCCTTGCCGTGGGTGTGGAGATCTGCGAGGACCTGTGGGCGCCGGACCCGCCCTCCACCGGTCTTGCCCGGGCAGGGGCCGCCGTTATCCTGAACCTCTCCGCCTCCAACGAGCTGGTGGGCAAGGCCGCCTACCGGCGGGAGCTGGTGAAGAACCAGTCCGCGCGGCTCCACTGCGCCTACATCTACGCCGACGCCGGGGAGGGGGAGAGCACCACCGACCTTGTGTTCGCGGGGCACAACATGATCGCCGAAAACGGCGTGATTTTGGCGGAGAGCCGGTTCAAAACGGGCCTCACCGTCTCGGAGATAGACGTCCAGCGCCTGATGTTCGACCGCCGCCGCAACACCACCTTCACCCCGAAGAAGTTGGCGGAGGAGTTTTGGCGGGCCCCCTTTGATCTGGAGCTCACCGATACCGCCCTCACCCGCCCCGTTGGCCGCAACCCCTTTGTCCCCTCGGGGAAGGACGAGCGGGAGGAGCGGTGCCGGGAGATTTTCGCCATCCAGACCCAGGGCCTCAAAAAACGCCTGGAGCACACGGGCTCCAAAAAGCTGGTGGTGGGCGTCTCCGGGGGGCTGGACTCGACCCTCGCCATGCTGGTCTCCGCCATGGCGGCGCGGGAGTTGGGGCTGCCCGCTGACGCCCTTGTGGCCGTCACCATGCCCTGCTTCGGGACGACGGAGCGCACAAAATCCAACGCCATGATTTTGGCGGAGAAGCTGGGGGCGGAACTGCGGGTGGTGGACATCACAAAGTCCGTCCGGCAGCACTTTGCGGACATCGGGCACGATGAGCAGGATCACTCCGTCACCTATGAAAACGCCCAGGCCCGGGAGCGGACCCAGGTCCTGATGGACATCGCCAACGCCGTAAACGGCCTCGTCGTGGGGACCGGGGACCTCTCGGAGCTGGCCCTTGGCTGGGCCACCTACAACGGCGACCACATGAGCATGTACGGCGTCAACGCCGGGGTGCCCAAGACCCTGGTGCGCTACGTGGTGGGTTGGTACGCCGACACCTGTGCCGACGATGAGCTCTCCGCCGTTTTGAACGACATCCTGGCCACCCCCGTGTCCCCGGAGCTTCTCCCGGCGGAGAACGGGGAGATCAGCCAGAAGACCGAGGACTTGGTGGGTCCCTACGAGCTCCACGACTTCTTCCTCTACTACTTCGTCCGCTGGGGGATGGGGCCCAGGAAAATCTACCGCCTTGCCAAATACGCCTTCGCGGGGGCCTATGACGACGGTACGATCTTAAAGTGGCTTCGCACCTTCATCCGCCGCTTCTTCGCCCAGCAGTTCAAGCGCTCCTGCCTCCCGGACGGGCCCAAGGTGGGCTCCGTGGCCCTCAGTCCCAGGGGGGATTGGCGGATGCCCTCCGACGCCGTGGCGAGGGTCTGGCTGGACGAATTGGAGAATTTGAAATGAGCGAGCTCATCGCCGCCGTGGCCACGGGGCCCGTCCGCTCCGCCATCGGGGTCATACGGCTCTCCGGGGAGGGGGCCGCCCTCTGCGTGGACCGGGTTTTCCGGGCGAAAAGCGGCAAAAAAATGGCGGATACGGCCCCGAACCGGCTGGTTTACGGAGGAATTTACGACAAAACCGGGGCGCTGCTGGACACCGCCCTGTGCACCGTCTCCCGGGCCCCCCACAGCTACACCGGGGAGGACACGGCGGAGCTCCAGTGCCACGGCTCCCCGGCGGCCCTGGGTGACATTTTGACGCTGCTTTTCCAAAACGGCGCCCGTCAGGCCCTGCCCGGGGAGTTTACAAAGCGGGCGTTTCTAAATGGGAAGCTGGACCTCACCGAGGCGGAGGCGGTCATCGACCTCATCGACGCCGAGACGGCCGAGTGCGCCCGGAACGCCGCCTCCCAGCTTGCCGGCGCGGTGACGCGGAGGACCGACGCGGTCTATTCCCGGCTTTTGGACATCATCGCCCACTTCCATGCGGTGGTGGACTGGCCGGACGAGGACATCGAGGATTTTGAGGCCGAAAGCTATCTCGACACCCTAAAGGACGCCGAGGATACCCTCTCCCGGCTTCTCCAGACCTTTGAGCGGGGCAAAATCCTGCGCGACGGGGCGCGGGTGGCCATCGTGGGGCGGCCCAACGTGGGAAAATCCTCCCTCATGAACGCCCTTTTGGGGTTTGACCGGGCCATCGTCACGGACGTGCCCGGCACGACGCGGGACACGGTGGAGGACGTGTGCGTCCTGGGGGGTGTGAAGCTCCGGCTCACGGACACGGCGGGCCTCCGGGACACCGAGGACGCCGTGGAGCGCCTGGGCGTGGAGCGCAGCCGGGAGGCCATGGAGTCGGCCCAGGCGGTCCTGGCCGTGCTGGACGCCTCCCGGCCCATGACGGCGGAGGACAGAAGGATCGCCGAAAAGGGGGACATCCTGGTCCTCAACAAATCCGACCTACCCCGTGCCATGGAGCTCCCGGAGGCGCTGACCGGCGTCCCCGCCGTCTCCGTCAGCGCCAAAACGGGGGAGGGGCTCGAAAAGCTGGGGGAGGCGATCGCTGCCCTCCTGCCCGCCGCCCCGGACGTGCCCGCCGGGGAGATCCTGACCAACGCCCGCCAGGCCGCCGAGGTCTCCGCCGCCCTGGAGTCCGTCCGCGCCTCCCGGGACGCCATTCTGGAGGGCGTCACCCCCGACGCGGTGCTGACGGAGCTTGAGGACGCCATGAACGCCCTGGGCAGACTCTCCGGCAGGAGCCTTGCCGGCGACGTGACGGACAGGATCTTTGAGCGGTTTTGCGTGGGGAAATGAAAGCATAAAATATTCGCCGCCCGCGCGGCGAATATTTTTTTGGAGAGAAGCGGTCGGCCAGGCGCGAGACGGTGAACGCAGGGCAGCCGCCCACGGCCGACCGTTTTTCGTCCAGCGCGATCCCCTCAGTCAACGCCGTAAGGGCCGATGACCACATCGGCCCGTCCCCCGTTTATTACCGCACCCCCGAACACCGCCGTAGGGGTCGCCGTCTCGGCGACCCGTCCTTCGGGTTACATCTTACCCCAAATAAACGCACCAGCCCGAAAAAGGTATTCGCCGCAAAATTTTGCGGCGAATGATCAAATATGCGGCGAAGCCGCAAACCTTTTATGGGGGCGGGGTGCGGAAATCGGGGAAATGGGCCGCCCAGATGTGCGGCCCCTACGGTGACATTGCGCGTTGATTGGGGACCGGATATTGATCGAGGGACGGGCCGGCACGGTGCACCCAAGGGCGTTCCCTTCGGTCATCCGGCCCTTACGGCGTTTAAGGAGGACAATACGGTAAACGGGGGACGGTCAGCCGTGGGCAGCCGACCCTACGGGGCATCGTGCGGTGAATGGAGGTCCGGATGAAAATTGAGGGACGGGTCGCCGAGACGGCGACCCCTACGGCGGGTTACGAGGCAATGCGGCAAACGGGGATACGGGCCGCCCAGGTGTGTACCCAAGGGCATTTCCTACGGTCACGGCCCGTACGAAACATTTGTACGTTGAACGGCGGACGGGTTATTAATTGGGAGATGGGCCGCCGTGGGCGGCGGCCCGTACGGCGGGAAGCGCACTGCACCAGCGAGGCGCGAGGCGCGGAGCGCCAGCGGCAGCGGATATAGA
>CANQZF010000194.1 GCA_947628265.1 uncultured Oscillospiraceae bacterium | reverse complement strand
ATCAGCTTCGACAGCTCCGACCACTCCATCTTCATCGGCCGGGACTTCGGCACCACCAAGTCCTACTCCGAGGAGACCGCCGCCGTCATCGACGAGGAGGTCAAGCGCATCTTCGACGAGGCGGCAAAGAAGTGTGAGGAGATTTTGACCGCCCACCGCGACGTGCTCATCACCTGCGCCGAGTACCTCTTAGCCAACGAGTCCATGACCGCCGAGCAGTTCAAGGCCCTCATCGACACCGGCTCCGTCCCCCCTGCCGATACGGTGGAGAAGAAGGAAGAGGACTCCCCCCTCATGCAGGAGCTGCGCGCCCAGGCCCTTGAGGACGCCCGCCGCACCGAAATGGAGGAGCGCCAGAGGGAACAGGATAACCCGGACAATAAGCTTTAAATTCTAAATCCATCATTAAAAAATCCTGCCTTTTGGGCAGGATTTTTTATGTAATGTTGCGGCGAAGCCGCTCATTTTAAAAGCCCCTCCCTCTGGGAGGGGGCAGGGGGTGGGGGTGGGGGGATATACGGACCCACCCTGCCCATCGCTGCGCTCGGGCACCCCTCCCAGAGGGAGGGGCAATCTGGGCGGTGACCCTTACGGCGTGTAATTTGAGTAGGGGCCGCCGCCCACGGCGGCCCGTTCCCGGTGGGTCAATATTGGGGTTAAAATAAACGTGCCATCCCCGAAAAAGGTATTCGCCGCAAAAGTTTGCGGCGAATGATTTAATGTGCGGCGAAGCCGCAAACCTTTTTATAGGGACGTATGCGGAAAACCGGTGGACGGGCCGGCACGGTGTCCAGCCCCTACGGGGACATTGCGGGTTGATTGGGGACAACGTGAAAATTGGAGGCGTGGTGTTCGGGAGGGTCTGGGACCCTCCCCTACAAAAAACTTTGAAATTGTTGCGCTTTTATGGGATATTCTCTCAAATTTCTCGTAGGGGCGGGTTCCAAACCCGCCCGTCCCATGATAATGCACACGTCAAAATCAACGCATATACCTATCCAACACGCCGTAAGGGCCGACGACCAAAGGGAGTGCTCTGGAGTATGACCACATCGGCCCATTTCCCCGATTATTGCGCCGCCCCCGTGACCCGCTGTAGGGGCCGCCTCTTTTGGCGGCCCATTCCCCCGTATCGCAAAACCCTTCCAATAGAAGGATTGCGGCTGCGCGGCACATTTAAATATTCGCCGCAAACTTTTGCGGCGAAAACCTTTTTGGGTGATGGCGCGTTGAAAATTAGCGGTGTGAAAATCGCGGCGCGGTGTTCGGGAGGGTCTGGGACCCTCCCCTACGGTTTTATTTCAGATTGTTCCGCTTCCCAATCTGCATGGTTTTATGTGTAATACTGCGATTGTGAATTCCAGAGGGCGTGGTATTTCCCTTTTTCGTCGGACAAAAGCGCCTCGTGGGGGCCGTGCTGGGCGATCTGGCCGTGGTCGAAGACCAGGATGTCGTCGCAGAAGCGGCAGGAGCTGAGGCGGTGGGAGATGTAGATGGCGGTGCGGTCGCCGGAGATCTCGTTGAATTTGGCGTAAATCTCCGCCTCCGCCACGGGGTCCAGGGCGGCGGTGGGCTCGTCTAAGATGATGAACGGAGCGTCCTTATAAAGGGCCCTGGCGATGGCGATCTTCTGCGCCTCGCCGCCGGAGACCTGCAGCCCCTCGCCGGAGTAATCCCGGTAGAGCTGGGTGTCCAGGCCCTCGGGGAGGCTCTCCAGCCGCTCCCCGAAGCCGGCGTCCGTGAGGGCCCTTGTCACGCGCTGCGCGTCATACTCCGCGCTCCCGGCCACGTTGGCGCCCAGGGGCTGGGAGAGGAGCTTGAAGTCCTGAAACACCACGGAGAAGATGTTCATATAGTCCCGGTAGTTATATTTTTTGATGTCGATGCCGTTGAGGCGTATCTCCCCCTCCTCCGGGTCGTAGAGGCGGCACAGCAGCTTAATGAACGTGGTCTTCCCGGAGCCGTTCTCCCCCACTACCGCGAGACGCGTCCCCACCTTAAATTTCACGGAGACGTTGCGAAGGGCGTAATTCTCCGCTCCGGGGTATCTGAAGGAGACGTTTTTAAACTCCACCTCGTACTGCCTGTCCGACCGCTTCTCGGTGGTGAGGCTGCCCTTGTACATGGAGTTGGGGATGTCCAGGAAATCCAGGGCCATGTTCACATACATCGCGTTGTTTTTCGTGTTTGAGACGACCTTCAAAAGCTCCTGGACGCTGTCGGTGAGGGCGGTGACGGCGCCCACGTACTGGGTCACCATCCCGATGCCGAAGGCACCGGCGGCGGCCTTGAGGCAGACGTAGAGGTACACGGCGCCGGTGGGCAAAGCGGAGAGGGCGGAGCCTACGGCGTTCAGCGCCCCTCCCCTGCCCCGATCCAGCCTCGCGAAGGGGCCGTCTGCGGTGAAGGTGCTATCGCGGAGCATCTTGTACCGGGCTATTCTCTGCTGGCCGTACATGCGGATGTCCAGGGCGCGGCCCGTTTCGGAGCAGAGGAACCCGAAGGCCCTGAAGACCCGGTTGCCAAGCCGCGCCTTGTCGGCCATGGCCACGCCCTGGGACATGGCCGTGACCTTGTCCTGGAGACAGGGGACGGCCAGGGTGGGCAGGACGATGGCGGCGAGGAGGGCCAGGATACCTATAGGGCCGTCCAGCCAGGCCATACCGGGGTTGGAGGCCGGGACCCGGGTGAGGAAGAGGCCCACACACAGGGCAATGGCGGACACCGTGCTCACGGCGTGGGCGAGAAAGGCCTCGTAGAAAACAGGCAGCCGCCCCAGGCCCAGGCCCGACCAGTTCTCGTACTGGTCGATCTGCGCCAGCTTATCCCGGTTTTCCATGCTCTCCAGCTCCGGGTAGTCCATGGTCAGGCACTTATTGGACATAAGCGTCTGGCGGCGGTAGTTGAAGGCCTCCCAACGGCTCTCCTCCCAGAAGGAGAGGAGCTTGGCTATGATCTCCAGCGCTCCGGTGACGGCCACGGTGAGGATGACCCACCGCCAGAGGACGTCGGGACGGCGCGCCCCGGCCAGTTCCTCCAGGATACGGGCGGAGAACCAGATCCCGGCGTAGGGGGTGATGCCGCTGACGATGGCGGAGACGGTGATGGCCAGAAAGAGGCCGCCGCTGACCTTCCGGAGTACCGCGACGCCCCGGCGGACGCTGCTCACGGTCTCGCGGAGGGTGATTTTTTCCTTTTTTTCCATCAGAAGTCCCTCCCTTCCCTGTAATAGCGGCTCTGAATCTCAAAAAGCGCCGCGTAGCCGCCGTTTTTCTCCAAAAGCTCCTCGTGGGTGCCCTCCTCGGCGATCTTTCCGTCCTCCAGGAAGATGATGCGGTCGCAAAAGCGCGTGGAGGCCAGCCTATGGGAGATGAAGACGGAGGTCTTGCCGCCGGTCATGTCGTTATATTTCATGTAGAGGTCGTTTTCGGCGATGGGGTCCAGGGCGGCGGTGGGCTCGTCCAGCACCAGGATGGGCCCGTCCTTGTAGAGTGCCCTTGCCAGCATCAGCCGCTGGGTCTGGCCGCCGGAGAAGAGTACGCCATCCAGGTACACGTCCCGGCCCACGGGGGTGTCGAGGCCCCGGGGCAGTTCCTCAATGTCCCGGCGGAGGCCCGCGCTGTCCAGGCACCGCCGCACCCGGTCAAGGTCCACATCCGTCACCGACTGGGCCACGTTCTCCGCCACCGTCAC
>CANQZF010000193.1 GCA_947628265.1 uncultured Oscillospiraceae bacterium | reverse complement strand
TCTCCGGGAAAAGGGCAGGGAGTACCGCTGCGGTGAGGGCGGTCAGGGCCTCTCCGGCGGGGAGCGGCAGCGGGTCAGTATTGCCAGAGCCCTTTTGCGCGGCACCCCGGTGCTCCTTTTGGACGAGGCCACCTCCGCTTTAGATAACGAGACGGCCCACGCGGTGACAGAGGCGATTTTGGACCTCCGGGGCCTTACGCGCCTGGTGGTCACCCACAGGCTGGAACCCTCGCTTTTGAGCCGGTACGACACCGTATTCGTCCTGCGCTCAGGAAAAATTGTTGAGCAGGGGCCCTATGCGGAGCTTATGTCCCGAAAGGGGCCGCTGTATTCTATGGTGACATTGGCGGAGGAATAAAAAGGATGCCGCCCAAAGGCGGCGGGATCTACTTTCCCATCTTTGATTTCGCCCCCCTCCCCGCCGTAGGGGCCGCCGTCCCCGGCGGCCCGTCCCTCGACTACCACAGCGTCTTTCCAACACGCCGTAAGGGCCGACGACCGAAGGAAGTACTCTGGAGTATGACCACATCGGCCCATTCCCCCGTCCGCCGTCGCACCTTCGTAAACCGCCGTAAGGGCCGGACACCGTGCCGGCCCGTTCCCCCGATTACCGCGCCCGCCCCCATAAAAGGTTTGCGGCTTCGCCGCATATTTGATTATTCGCCGCAAAATTTTGCGGCGAAACCCTTTTCCGGGGATGATGCGTTTGTTTTCGCCGTAATATCCCTCCACCGCGCACGGGCCGATGTGGTCATCGGCCCCTACAACGAATTTTCACGTTTTAATATAACATTCCGATTACTGCACCGTCCAAAATATACGCCGTACGGGCCGCCGCCCACGGCGGCCCGTCCTCAATTTTCCTCGCCCGCCCCAACAAAAAGGTTTGCGGCTGCGCCGCACATAAAATCATTCGCCGCAAAATTCCGCGGCGAATACCGTTTTCGAGGATGGCACGTTAATTTGGGGTGAGATTTGACCCGAAGGACGGGCCGGCACGGTGTCCGGCCCGTACGAGGACATTTGTGCGTTGTTTGGCGGCGGGTTATAAATCGAGGAAAAGGGCCGCCAAGAGAGGCGGCCCCTACGGCGGAATTTTGGGTTTATCGGGAGGCGTATGCGTATCGGAGGGACGGGCCGGCACGGTGCACCCAAGGGCATTCCCTTCGGTCATCCGGCCCATACGGCGAACTTTCACGTTTAAATAAAACATTCTGATTAATGCAACGCCCGAATTATAGGCGGTAGGGGCCGCCCACGGCGGCCCCCTTTTTCTTATCTATTATACTCCTTTAAATAATCCCCGATGGCCCGCTCCACCTCCAGGACCTCGGCCTCGAAGGCTCTGGCGGGGACGCGGAGGGCGCCGGTGCCAAGGATGATCATCTGCTCCATGCCGTCGGAGGTGGCGACGCGGACCTTGTGGCGCTTGGAGAGGTCATAGGCGGCCCGCTCGATGTACATGTCGGCGGTCTCCGCCTCCTTGGTGTAGACGACGCTGACGCCACCCAAATTCTCCACACTCCCGGGGTTGCCCTTCACCTTGTAGGCGTCGAAAACCACGATGACGGCGCACTGGCGAAAGCCCTGGTAGTTGCGAAGCCGCTCAATGAGCCGCTCCCGGGCGGCGTTGAGGCTCTGACGGGCGATCTCCTTCAGGTCCTCCCAGGCGAAAATGATGTTGTACCCGTCCACCAGCACAAACTCGAGGCCGTCCTTCTGGGGCATGGGCCTTCGCTTTTGCTCCTTGGGCTCCCGGCGGGGCTCCTTGGGGGCGGGGCGCATGGATTCCTCGCCCCGCTTTATTTTTCCGTAGGTCCGCTCGAAGATGGCCAGAAGCTCCTTGTCCGTGGCCACGAGCTTTACGTATCTGGCCGCCGCCTCCCGCACCGGGTCCGGGGGCGGGGGCGGCGTCAGGGTGCTGGGGAGGTGCATCCTGTCAAAGACCTCATACCAGGGCACCACGAACCCCGCCCCGTGAGAGCAGAAGACGCTGTGGGGCGTGTTCTCCAAATCCGCCTCCGGGTCGTAGCCCATGGTGGCCACCACCTCCTCCTGCTCCATGCAGGGCTCATAGCCGTGGAAGACGAAGCTGACCCGCCCCTCACCTCTCGTATACGCCGTGACCTCGGCGGGGTACTCCCGGAGCCTGGATACCGGCCCGCAGCCTGTTATGACCCCGGGGGCGCTCTGCTCGTACCGGGCCCCCATGCGCTGGAGGTCTGTCATGGCACGGCCAACGCCAGCCGGGGGCAGCTCCAGCCGGAAGTCGTACCAGGGCTCCAAAAGCACGCTCTGGGCCTGCATGAGTCCCTGGCGTACCGCCCGGTAGGTGGCCTCCCGAAAGTCGCCGCCCTCGGTGTGCTTGGGGTGGGCGCGTCCGGCGGTGAGGGTGATCTTGATGTCCGTTATGGGCGAGCCCGTCAGCACACCCAGGTGCTGTTTTTCCGCAAGGTGCGTCAAAATGAGCCGCTGCCAGTTTTTTGAAAGGGTATCCTCGGGCACGGTGGAGGCCAGCTTGACGCCGCTGCCCCGCTCCCCCGGCTCCAGCACCAGGTGGACCTCGGCGTAGTGGCGCAGGGGCTCAAAGTGGCCCACGCCCTCCACCTTATCAGCAATGGTCTCCCGGTAGAGGATGTCCCCGCCGCCGAAGGTGACGTCCAGGCCGAACCGGTCATGGACCATACGGGAGAGCACCTCCATCTGCACCCGGCCCATGAGCTGTGCCCGGAGGGTCTGGGTCCGCTCGTCCCAATTTAGCCTGAGCTCCGGCTCCTCCTCCTGGAGCTGACGGAGCTGCGTGACGGCCCGGTGGACGTCGCACCCCTCGGGCAGGTACACCCGGTAGCTCAAAACCGGCTCCAGCGCCGGGGCACGGCCCCCGGGCTCCGTCCCCAGACCCTCCCCGGCATACGTGGCGGAAAGGCCCGTGACGGCCACAATGTCCCCGGGCTCCGCCTCCTCCACAGGGGTAAATTTGGCCCCAGAGTAGACCCGGATGGCGGTGACCTTCTCCTCCCAGTCCGGCCCCGTTACGGTGTCCCGCACCCGCAGGACCCCTCCCGTGACCCGAAGGTGGGTGAGGCGCTTGCCCTCGGCGTCCCGGGAAATTTTGAAGACCCTGGCCCCGAAGGCGTCTCCCCCCGGCCGCGCCGGGGCAAAGTGGTCAAGGCCGGAGATAAGCGCCTCCACGCCCTGGAGCTTCAGCGCCGCGCCGAAGTAGCAGGGGTAAATATGCCCCCGCCGGAAGGCCCCGTCAAGGGTGGCCTCCGAAAGCCCGCCGCGTGCCAGGTGCTCCTCCAGAAGCTCCTCGTCGCACAATGCCAGCGCCTCGGGGTCGAAGCTCCCCGGCTCGAAAAAACCGTCCCCCAGCCGCTCCCGGAGGGCCGCCAGAATTCCCTCCCGGTCCGCCCCGGGCAGGTCCATTTTGTTTATGAAGAGGAGCGTGGGTATCTCCCGCTGCCTTAAAAGGTTCCAAAGGGTCACGGTGTGGCTCTGGACCCCCTCGGGCCCGGAGATTACCAAAAGCGCGCAGTCCAGGACGTCCAGGGTGCGCTCCGTCTCCGCGGAGAAATCCACGTGGCCCGGGGTATCCAGGAGCGTGGCGGTCTTGGTCCCCAGATGAAGCCGGGCCTCCTTGGAGAAAATGGTGATCCCCGCTCCCGCTCCAGGGCGAAGTTGTCGAGAAAGGCGTC
>CANQZF010000192.1 GCA_947628265.1 uncultured Oscillospiraceae bacterium | reverse complement strand
GAGGCCATGGAGAAGGTCAGCCAGAACGGCGTCATCACCGTGGAGGAGTCCAAGACCGCCGAGACCTATTCCGAGGTGGTGGAGGGCATGCAGTTCGACCGGGGCTACATCACCCCCTACATGGTCACCGACACCGACAAGATGGAGGCCGTCTACGACGAGCCCCTGATCCTCATCACCGACAAGAAGATTTCCAACATCCAGGAGGTTCTGCCTCTTCTGGAGCAGGTCATCCAGGCCGGCAAGAAGCTGGTCATCATCGCCGAGGACGTGGAGGGCGAGGCCCTTGCCACCCTCATCCTCAACAAGATCCGCGGCACCTTCAACTGCCTGTGCGTCAAGGCCCCCGGCTTCGGCGACAGGAGAAAGGAAATGCTCCGGGACATCGCCGTTCTCACCGGCGGCGAGGTCATCTCCTCCGAGCTTGGCATGGAGCTGAAGGACGCCACCCTCAATATGCTGGGTCAGGCCCGCCAGGTCAAGGCCACCAAGGAGAACACCATCATCGTGGACGGCGCCGGCGACAAGAACGAGATCGCCGCCCGTGTGGCCCAGATCAAGAACGAGTACGAGGTCTCCACCTCCGAGTATGACCGTGAGAAGCTCCAGGAGCGTCTGGCCAAGCTCGCGGGAGGCGTGGCCGTCATCAAGGTCGGCGCCGCCACCGAGACAGAGATGAAGGACAAGAAGCTGCGCATCGAGGACGCCCTGAACGCCACCCGCGCCGCCGTTGAGGAGGGCATCGTGGCCGGCGGCGGCACCGCTTATGTGGTGGCCTCCAAGGCCGTTGCGAAGCTTTTGAAGACCGTCCACGGCGACGAGAAGACCGGCGTGGCCCTGATCGCCAAGGCTCTGGAGGCCCCCATCAAGCAGATCGCCGCCAACGCGGGGCTGGAGGGCGCCGTTATTCTCAATAACGTGAAATCCTCTAAGTCCGCCACCTACGGCTTCAACGCCGCCACGGAGGAGTATTGCGACATGATCTCCGCCGGCGTCGTGGACCCCACCAAGGTCTGCCGCAGCGCCCTGGAGAACGCCGCGTCCATCGCCAGCATCGTCCTGACCACCGAGTCCCTCGTGGCCGACAAGCCCGAGCCCCCCGCGCCCGCTGCCCCCGCAAACCCCGACATGGGCGGAATGTATTAATAAAAAAAGCCCCCCTTGGGGGCTTTTTTTATGGGGAAAAAGGGATTTTTTGCAAGGCAAAGCCCCGAAAAAATATTGAAAAAAGCGGGCGGGTCTGGGACCCGCCCGTCCCTCGATTTATGATCTGTACCCTCAATCAACGCGCAAACGTTCCGTAGGGGCCGATCACCTGATCGGCCCGTCCTCCGGTTTTTCGCACCCGCCCCGATAAAGGTTTGCGGCTTCGCCGCACATTCAATCATTCGCCGCAAAATTCTGCGGCGAATACCTTTTTCTGGGGATGGTGCGTTTATTTGGGGTGAGATGCACCCCGAAGGACGGGCCGCCGGGGACGGTAACCGAAGGGAATGCCCTTGGGTGCGACCCCTACGGCGGTGTTCGGGGGACGGCAATAAACGGGGGGGGACGGGCCGATGTGGTCATCGGCCCCTACGGCAAATTTTCACGTTTAAATATAACACTCCGATTATTGCACCGTCAAAAAAATACGCCGTACGGGCCGCCGCCCACGGCGGCCCTTCTCCCGTCCACCACATTGCCCTCGTAAACCGCCGTAAGGGCCGATGACCACATCGGCCCGTCCCTCAATTTACATCCCATCCCCAAATCAACGCAAACTTTTCCCGTAGGGTCGGCCGCCTACGGCCGACCGTTTTACGTTTACTGCCATGCCTCCGAACACCGCCGTAAGGGCCGCCTCTCTTGGCGGCCCGTTCCTCCGCTTTGCATACGCCTCCCAGATACGGTATCGCCGCAAAATTCTGCTGCGAACCGTCCACCGCGCGCCCTGCGAAAAATATTGAATTGGGGGATCGAAATCCGCAATATGTCGTTTTCGACTTGACGGGCACAAGATGTTGGGGGTATAATCGGGGTAGAAAAATGGCCCGGTGGGGCGGGGGAGGGCGGCGCGCCGCCTTTGGTCCCGGCCCCTATGTGAAAGCCGGATGGCGCCGTCCGGCTACTTAAATTTTATGCCGGGTGGACCCTTTGAGTTACGGGGGTGTACAAGTATGGTCAAGATAGCGCCGTCGATCCTGGCGGCGGATTTCGCGAAACTGGGGGAGGAGATACGGAGCATCGAATCCGCCGATCTTCTCCACTTTGACGTGATGGACGGGGTCTTTGTGCCCAATATCTCCTTCGGCCTGCCCGTCATCAAATGTGTGCGCCGGGTGACGGAGCTTCCGCTGGACGTGCATCTTATGATAACGAGCCCCATTCATTTTGTGGAGCGCTTTTGCGACGCCGGGGCGGACATCGTCACCTTCCACGTGGAGGCCGACAGCCCGGAGAACATCCGCACGGCCCTCATGGCGGTGAAGGGGAGGGGGAAGAGAGCCGGCCTCTCGGTAAAGCCCGCCACGCCCGTATCCGCCCTGGAGCCCTTCGGGGAGCTTTTGGACAACATCCTCATCATGTCCGTGGAGCCGGGCTTCGGCGGCCAGCACTTCATGGACGGGTCGCTCCAAAAAATCGCCGAGGCCGCCGCCCTTGTGCGCGCTCTTGGGACTTCCTGCGACATCGAGGTGGACGGCGGGATCAACCGGGACACCGCGAGGCTCTGTATAGAGGCCGGGGCCACGGTGCTGTGGCCGGGAGCGACGTCTTCAAGGCCGCCGACCGGCACGCTGAGATCGACGTATTGAGGGGTATCGTATGAGTATGTTTCCGTCGGCTCTTGACGAGCTAATTGAAAAATTCGCCTCCCTGCCGGGGGTGGGCCTCAAGTCCGCCCAGAGGCTGGCCTTCCACATCTTATCCCTGCCGGAGGAGGAGGCCCGGTCCTTTGCCGCCGCCATCGTGAAGGCCCGGGAGACCGTCCACACCTGCAAGATCTGCCAAAATCTGACGGACTCCGACGAGTGCGCCATCTGCCGCTCCCCCACGCGGGACGGGGACGTGGTCTGCGTGGTGGCAAGCCCCAAGGACGTGGCCGCCATGGAGCGGGCGAGAGAGTATAACGGGCGCTACCATGTGCTCCACGGGGTCATATCGCCCCTCAACCACATCGGCCCCGACGACATTCGTATCCGGGAGCTGGTGGACCGGGTGGCGGAGGGCGGCATCCGGGAGGTCATCATGGCCATGAACCCGGACACGGAGGGGGAGACCACCGCCAAGTACATCTCCCGCCTTTTAAAGCCCTTCGGCGTTAAGGTCACCCGCCTTGCCTACGGCATCCCCGTAGGCGCGAGCTTAGAATTCGCCGACGACGCCACCCTCATGCGGGCCCTGGAGGGGCGACAGGAGATTTGACGGTATGATCAAAAACATCATTTTCGACTTCGGCGGCGTGGTGGTGAACTACGACCCCGAGGGCTGGCTGCGGGAGCTATTTGACGACGGGGCGGCTGTGGAGTACGTGATGGAGCGCCTTTTTGAGAGCTCCTACTGGCGGATGTTCGACGAGGACCGCTTTAAGCGGAGCGAGGCAAACGCCATTATCCTCCGGGAGGCACAGCGAGACGGCTTCGGGCCCCAGATGCTCCTTGTCCAGCGCCACTGGATGGAGCTCATGTGGACAAAGCCAGAGACGGTGGAGCTCATTCGGGAGCTCCGGGACCGGGGCTATGG
>CANQZF010000191.1 GCA_947628265.1 uncultured Oscillospiraceae bacterium | reverse complement strand
CCCCCGGGACGGTGGTGGACTCCTCCATGCTGGAGGACGGGCGCTCCAACTACCTGTGCGCCATATGCGAGGACGCGGACGGGGCCGGCGTCTCCTTCGCGGACGTGTCCACCGGCGAGGTGTGCGCCCGCGCCTTCGCCCCCGGCGAGCGGCTTCGCGTTTTAAACGAGCTGGGCCGCTATTCCCCGGTGGAGGCCGTCCTGGATCCCGGGTCGGCGGCGGACGACGACGTGATGGCCGTCCTCAATGCCCGCCTCGGGTGCATGAACAAGGTCCGGGAGGACCTCTTTGACTATGACCGGTGCGCCCGGGACGTGACGGCCCAGTTCAAGGTCAGCGATCTTTCCGAGCTGGAGCTTGCGGACCGCCCCCAGACCGTCCGGGCCATCGGGGCCTTACTCCGGTACATCGCCGAGACGCAGAAGACGGATATTTCCTACATCAATAAGCTGGAGGTCTACTCCGACGGCAAATATATGGAGCTGGACTACGAGACCAGCCGGAATTTGGAGCTCACCTGCGCCCTGCGGACCCGGGAGAAGCGGGGGAGCCTCCTTTGGGTGATGGACCGCACCCGGACCCCCATGGGGGCGCGGCTCATGCGCTCCATCGTCTCCCGCCCCCTCCTCTCCCCCGCCGCCATCGCCCGCCGGCTCTCCGCCGTGGACGAGCTCTACGCCGACAGCGTAAAGCGCGGGGAGATCATGGAGGAGCTGCGGCGCGTGGGCGACATAGAGCGGCTCATCGGGCGCACCGTCTACGGCACCGCCAACCCCAGGGACCTCCTGGCCCTGGCAAACTCCGCCGCCGCCCTGCCGGACGCCCTCTACCGGCTCCGGGACAGCGTCTCCCCGCTCTTGCAGGACATCTACGCCACGGACCCCATCACCGATGTGGCCAACACGATCCTCGACACCATCGCCGACGAGCCCCCCCTCTCCGTCCACGACGGCTATATCCTCCGGGAGGGCTTCGACCCGGAGGTGGACCGGCTGCGCTCCCTTTTGAAGGGCAGCAAGCAGGCCATGCTGGACATCGAGGCCCGGGAGCGGGCCCGCACCGGCAAGAAGCTGCGGGTCAGCTACAACAAGGTCTTCGGCTACTACATCGAGATCCCCCGGGCCCAGTCCTCCGACGTGCCCGAGGACTATGTAAGAAAACAGACGCTTGTCAACTGCGAGCGCTTCGTCACCCAGGAGCTCAGCGACCTGGAAAACGAGCTTCTCACCGCCAGCGACAGGCTGACGGACCTGGAATACCGCCGCTACGACGAGCTCCGGGCGTGGGTGGCCGGGCAGCTGGCCCGGGTCCAGGCGGCCTCCTCCGCCGTGGCGCTCCTCGACGTGCTGTGCTCCCTTGCCCAGTGCGCCGTGGACTATGGCTGGGTAAAGCCGGAGATTGCCCTGGACGGCGTCATCGACATCAAGGACGGGCGGCACCCGGTGGTGGAACGGACCCAGACCGACTCCCTCTTCGTCCCCAACGACACCTACCTCGACCTCACAGGATCCACCTGCGCCATCATCACGGGGCCAAACATGGCGGGTAAGTCCACCTATATGCGCCAGACGGCCCTCATCGTCCTCATGGCCCAGATGGGCTCCTTCGTCCCGGCGCGCTCCGCCCGGGTGGGCATCGTGGACCGGGTCTTCACACGCATCGGGGCCTCCGACGACCTGGCCGCCGGAAAATCCACCTTCATGGTGGAGATGAGCGAGGTGGCGGACATTCTGAAAAACGCCACGTCCCGGAGCCTCCTCATTCTCGACGAGATCGGGCGGGGCACCTCCACCTACGACGGGATGGCCATTGCCCGGGCCGTGCTGGAATACTGCGCCGACAAGCGAAAACTGGGGGCCAAGACCATGTTCGCCACCCACTACCACGAGCTGACGGCCCTGGAGGGGCAGGTCCCCGGCGTCAAGAACTACAACATCACCGCCAAAAAGCGGGGTGGGGACCTCATTTTCCTCCGAAAGATCGTCCCCGGCGGGGCCGACGACAGCTACGGCGTGGAGGTGGCCAAGCTCGCCGGCGTCCCCGACGCCGTCATCCGCCGGGCCAACGCCGTTCTGGCGGAGCTCACCGGCGCCGGACATACGAATACTTCTCAGGGTGCGGCCTCCGGCGAGCCGGGGCAGGTGTCCCTGGACTCCATCTCCGGCGATGAGGTGTCCCGGCGCCTCCGGGAGCTGGACATCAACACCCTGACCCCCCTGGAGGCTTTGAACCTCCTCTACGAGCTTAAAAAGAAGGTGTCCCAATGAAAAAGAAAAGCGGTTTTCTCCATCCCATGAACAAGGTGGAGGCCATCGTCGGCTGGGTGTATGTTTTTGTACATATGTTCGCCATGGTGTTCATCCTCTCCGCCCTCAACAACCACGTCTTCCCCGCCATGGGGTTCCAGCTGGGTTCCACCTGGCTCAATCTTCTCTACTACGCCGTGGGATTTTTCTTCCTCCTGGGCTTCCTCTTCCACTTCCTCCGGGAGTCCTTTTCGGATATGTGCGCCAACATCTCCAATACGGTCATCGCCGTCTTGGTGGGGTTCGTGGCCTACATTTTCCTCTCCGGGCTTGTGAATTTCCTGCTGTCCTTCTTCCTCACGGACCTTGTCAACCCCAACTCCGCCGCCGTGAACCATATCACAAAGCTCAACCCCAATAAGATGCTGGTCATCGGCGTGCTCTTAGCGCCGGTGGTGGAGGAGACGCTTTTCCGGGGCGTGGTCTTCGGGACCCTCCGGCGCAAAAACGCCTTTTTGGCCTACGCCGTCTCCACGGTCTTCTTCGCCTTCTACCACCTGTGGCAGGACCTGATACTCAATTTCTCCCCCTCCATGCTCCTCTACCTCCTCCAGTACCTCCCCGCCGGGCTGGTGCTGGGCTGGTGCTACGACCACGGCAAATCCATCTGGGCCCCGGTGTTTTTACACATGATCATCAATTATGTGTCCATCACGGTGACGATAGGGTAAAAAAGGATACCGCCCTTTTTGAGGCGGGGGGACCCTCCGGGGGTTTTAAAAGGTTGCCGCCCTTCTGGGCGGCGGGATCTACTTTCCGCTCTTTGGTTTCGCCCCCCTTCCCCGCCGTAGGGGCCGCCGCCCTCGGCGGCCCGGGGTGGAGGCCCTCCGGGGGGCTTAAAAAGGTTGCCGCCCTTTGGGGCGGCGGGATCTACTTTCCGCTCTTTGATTTCGTCAAAGAGCGGAAAGTAGCAAAGGGGAGAAAACGACCAAGGGGCAGTGCCCCTTGGAACCCGGGGGCGCTCTGTGGCCCTTTGGCGTGTGCGTTGTGTCGGCGGTACGGCTCCCGCAGTGGGGGTCGATACACACGGGTGGAACCATATCCGCGCGGATGTGGTCGAATTGAAAAGCGGCTACGTCCGCGTAAGCCCGAATTATAAATTCGGGCGACGCTGCCCGGGTGATGGACGGTGGCGGTTGCGTCTGAATATTTCCGCGCTGCCTGGGTGCTTGTCGTGTGGTGGTCGGTAGAGAAGCGTCTACGTCCGCTGGCGCTGGCGCTGCGCGCCTCGCGCATCGCTCCAACACGCCGTAAGGGCCGATGACCACATCGGCCCATTCCCCCGTCCACCGCCGCACCCTCAACCACCGTCGTACAGTCCGCCGTCCAGATTGCCCCTCCCTCTGGGAGGGGTGCCCGAGCGAAGCGATGGGCAGGGTGGGTCCGTATATCCATCTACACCCCCACCCCCTGCCCCCTCC
>CANQZF010000190.1 GCA_947628265.1 uncultured Oscillospiraceae bacterium | reverse complement strand
GGGCGTTCTCACGGCCGGAGTTGCCGGTGGTGCCGTAGCGCACATGTCCCACGGCCATGGTCCCCTCCCCCAGCTTTGAAAGCTCCTCGGGGGTGAAGACGTCGGAGACAAGCCCCAGGTCCTTGTGTGTGGTGAAGTGCCCATTATTGGAGACGGTGATGCCGCAGCTCTCCTGCCCCCGGTGCTGGAGGGCGTAGAGGCCGTAGTACACCGTATCTCCCACATGAAAAGGATTTGCGGCGTATATTCCGAATACGCCGCACTCCTCATGGATATGTGTTTCGCAACTATCCATAAATATAATCTCCATTCTGCCCCATCGCAAAATATTCGATTGTAAGGAGCAAGTAAAGATGTTTTTACTCGGCTAAACCAAGCCTTTTCATCATTTCGTGGTAGGCGCCCTCCACGTTGCCAAGGTCCCGGCGGAAGCGGTCCTTGTCCAGCTTCTCACCCGTTTTCACGTCCCAGAAGCGGCAGGTGTCGGGGCTTATCTCGTCGGCCAGGACGATTTGGCCGTCGGCGGTCTTGCCAAACTCCAGCTTGAAGTCGACGAGCGTCACGCCGCAGGAGAGCATCTCCGCCTTCAAAAAGTCGTTGACGGCGAAAGCGTACTTCTTGATGAGCTCGATCTCCTCCCAGGTGGCCAATTTCAGCGCCACGGCGTGGTAGGCGTTGAGGAGCGGGTCGTGGAGGTCGTCGTTTTTATAGGAGAACTCGATGGTGGGCGCGTCAAAGACGATCCCCTCGGGCACACCGTACTTCTTGGAGAAGGACCCGGCGGAGACGTTGCGGATAATGACCTCCAGGGGGACGATGGAGACCTTCTTGACCAGGGTGTCCCGGTCCGAAAGCTCCTCCACCAGATGGGTGGGGACCCCGGCGGCCTCCAGTTTCTTCATGAGGAAGTTGGTCATGCGGTTGTTGATGGAGCCCTTGCCGGTGATGGTGCCTTTTTTGAGGCCGTCAAAGGCGGTGGCGTCGTCCTTGTAGCTGACGATGACAAGATTGGGGTCGTCGGTGGCAAAGACCTTCTTGGCCTTGCCCTCATAGAGCTGTTCGCGCTTTTCCATGTTTTATAAAACCTCCTGGGTTTTTATTATTTTAGTCTGAAATGCTCCGCCAGAGCCGCGAGCATGTCCTTCCTTGTGTCGTGCTCAAAGTCCCGGCGGGTGTAGGTCCAAAAGCCCGTGTGCTCCCAGTCCGTGTCCGTGGGTGGGTGGTAAGAGAGCCAGGATTTGAAATTCTCCATGGCCGCCTCCGGGTCGGGGCAGAGCTCTATCTGCTCCAGCATGAATTTCTTGTCCGGGTCGTCCCGGTCAAAAAATTTCTTCGCGGTGATGTCCGGCGGGTCCGTGAGGAGGATCGCCACGTGGTCGTAGTCCGAGATTTCCCGGAGGACCTCCGGCGGGATGTTGGTGTCCGCCACGATCTTTTTCCCCGACGCGGAGAGCCTGACAAGCTCCATGATCTCGATCTCCGCGCACTCCCGACTTGTCTCCTGGGTCCAGCGCCAGTGCTCCTCGGGTGTCATGTTCAGCCACTCCTGCCAACCGGACATGGTATCAAAGTAGGAGAGCCCCGGCTGCTTCCAACGGGAGAGCTTGTCCCGGGGGAAGACGTCGCTGTAGTTCTCCCCGCACGCAATCATGTCATAGCGCTCCGAGAGCATCCGAACCATGGTGGACTTTCCGGCATAGCTGTGCCCGTTTATGAAATAGACGTTTTGAAGGTAATGCTTTACGATGTTGTCGCTGATCTCGATCTTCATTGCGCCTCACATCTCAAAATACTCGTCTCTCCCCGCGCCCACGGAGACGTATTTGATGTGGGTGCCCGTGGCCTCGGCGATGAAGTTTACATAATCCTGCGCCTCCCGGGGCAGGTCGTCGAAGCTCCGGCAGGCGGAGATGTCGCGCTTCCAGCCGGGAAGGTACTCGACCACGGGTTTCGCGGCCTCCAGCTCGTCGCCGGTGGGGAAATAATCCACGATCTGGCCGTTCACGTCGTAGTGGGTGACCACGGGGATGCGGTCGAGGTAGGAGAGCACGTCCAGCTTCGTAAGGGCGATCTCCGTGGCCCCCTGGACAAGGCAGCCGTAGCGGGAGGCCACCACATCAAAGCCGCCCACTCTCCTGGGCCGGCCCGTGGCGGCGCCGTACTCGCCTCCGGCCTCCCGGAGGGCCTCGGCCTCCGCGCCGAACATCTCACAGGTGAAGGGGCCGGCGCCCACGCAGCTGGAGTAGGCCTTCATGATACCCACGATGTTATCGAGCCTCTTTGCCGGGATGCCCGCGCCGATGGGGGCGTAGGCGGCGATGGTGCTGGAGCTGGAGGTGTAGGGGTAGATGCCAAAGTCGATGTCCCGGAGGGCCCCCAACTGGGCCTCGAACATCACGGACTTGCCGCTCTCCACGGCGTCAGTGAGATAGCGGGTGGTGTCCTTCACGTAGTCGCGCAGGGGGAAGCCGTACTTTTCAAGCCATGCGTACATTTCATCGGCGCTGACGGGCTCGTGGTTATAACCTCCCGAGACAGTGAGGTTTTTCCACTCGCACAGGTCCCGGAGGTGGCTTTTCAGCGTCTCAGGGTGCGCAAGGTCCCCCATGCGGACGGTCTTTTTCATGTATTTATCGGCGTACACCGGGGCGATGCCACGCCGGGTGGAGCCGTAGGCCTTGCCGCCCAGACGCTCCTCCTCGATGATGTCCATCATCTTGTGGTAGGGCATACAGACAGTGGCCCGGTCCGAAATCACCAGGTGCTGGGGGGTGATCTCGATGCCCTTCTCCCGGAGCCTCTCGATCTCGCCTGTTAAGTGCTCCAGGTCGATGACCATGCCGGGGCCCATGACGTTCACCGTCTCGTCCCGCAAAATGCCGGAGGGCAGCAGGTTCAGGATGAACTTGCCCCGCTCGTTGACCACGGTGTGGCCGGCGTTGTTGCCGCCCTGATAGCGGACGACGATGTCATAACGGGAGCTCAAAAGGTCCACCATGCGGCCCTTGCCCTCGTCGCCCCAGTTGATGCCTACGACAGCAGTTAACATAATCTTTTCTCCTTTATACCCGCACCTGGGCGTCCATGCCCAGAAGTCCGGCGTTTTCCAAAAGCACAGGGGCCACGCAGGTTTCCAAAAACTCCTCCGTCTGCTCCGGCGCGCAGCCCACGAATTTGCGGACGTCCAAAACTTCCTTCAGGGACTCCTCCGTGAGGCCGAATTTCTCGTCCTTCAAAAGGAGCTCCAAAAGGTTATTGTCCTTCCCCTCCAGCTTCACCCTGGCGGCGGCGATCTGGGAGTACTGGCGAATGGCCTCGTGGAGCTCCTGGCGGTCTCCGCCCCGCTCCACGGCGTCCATCATGATATTCTCGCTGGCCATAAAGGGCAGCTCCTCATTGAGGTGCTTCTCCATGACCTTGGGATAGACGCGGCCGTTTTTGATGACATTGATGACGAGGGTCAAAATGGCGTCCACCCCCAGGAAAGCCTCCGGGATGGAGATACGCCGGTTGGCGCTGTCGTCCAGCGTCCGCTCCAGCCACTGGGCAGCGGCGGTGTCGCTGGCGTTCTTGGCGTCGTTGATGATGTACCGGGCGAGGCTCACCACCCGCTCGCACCGCATGGGGTTGCGCTTGTAGGCCATGGCGGAGGAGCCGATCTGGTTTGTCTCAAAGGGCTCGTCAAACTCCTTCATGTGGGCCAAAAGCCGTATATCCGTTGCCATCTTGGCGCAGGAGACCGC
>CANQZF010000189.1 GCA_947628265.1 uncultured Oscillospiraceae bacterium | reverse complement strand
AACGCCGACTGCAACGCCCTTATCAGCGCGCAGAGCCTGTGGCAGTACGGGGACAAGCTCTACTACGTGGCCGAGGATTACAAGGTGGAAAATGACCGGCGGGTGGACGATCACGGCAAGCGGGTGTTCTCTGTGAATATGGACGCCACCGGCCGCAAGGTGGTGCAGGATCTGGAATTTGAGGTGGGGGGCGACACCTCCTTTAAGATCAACCGGCCCATCTTCCACCGGGGTTCCGTCTACTTTACATACAGCGGCACACTCTACCGGGCGGCGCTGGGGGCTGATCTGAAGGACGCGGAGGAGGTCTGGGCCCCGGAGGCCCAGGAGCAGGAGTACTGGAACGGCGTGCCGGTGGCCTCCTGGAACGAGCCGGACTATACCCTCTGGGGGGACGGGGCGCTGATGTACTTCATGGTGAACACGGAACAGCCCGACGGGGTCTACCGGGACACCCTGTTCTCCTACGACCCGGACGCGAGGGAGGTCAAAAAGCTGTGGGTCAGCCCCACCCCCGATATGGTGGGAGAGCCGGAGGACACCGGCGACGACCATTTCATCAGGCTGGGCGCCACGGCGGATCAGGTGGATCAGTGGTACGTGCAGGACGGGTATATCTACTTCTTCCTATCCGGGAACGGCCTGTGGCGGTGCGACCTGGACACAGGGGAATATAAGAAGCTGGCGGACACCACCGGGGAGGCAGACTCCGGCACCGCCATCTTCTCCGACAAGCATATGTGGCTTTTGAACGACGGGCCTACGGAGCTTTCGGCCACCCGGCAGGGCGGGGACACCGTTTTCGTCTATGATCTGGACGGGACGCTCCAGAAGGAGCTGTCCCTGAAGGCGCTGACCGATGAGGTCACCGTCCACGGGTATTTCGTGCTGTTCGCCTCCGGGGACGAGGTGTACCTGCTGGCCGATGCGGGCATCGTGACGGAGGGGGAGGACATCGTCCAGGGGAACCTTGTCATCAGCGGGGACACCAAGGAGACGCGCAATATCCTCGTCTGCCTGAACGCCGAGACAGGGGAGATAAGCCAGATAATGGAATTTGACCGCTGAGGTGGAGAGATGAAGCTTGAACTTGTGGGAGCGCGCCAGGCCATACGGCGTCGAGAGGACGACAGAGGAATGAAAGCTGTAAAGAAACCGCTTGCCGCGCTCCTGGCGGCGGTACTCACGCTGGTTCTGGCCGGGTGCGGCGGGGGAGCGGAGACCCCTCTGCTCCTGGACGGGGATTTTCAGAAGAATATGCACCAATCCACCACAAATAATTTAAAATATATTTGCGAGACCGGGGAAGGGATTTACTTTCAGGACTTTGATGTTTTTGCCTATTATCTCGACAAGGAGACAAAACGTGTGGCGATCCTCTGTGGCAAGCCCGATTGCAAGCATAATAACGAAACATGCAACGCGTGGTTCTACACAAAATGCCTCTGGGCCTATGACGGGAAAATAGACTTTTCCAATTCCGACTATATCGAATCAAACGGAAAATGGGTGGATTACGGAAATCGGCTATACTCCGTCAATCCAGATGGGACAAACCGCACGGTCGTTCAAAATTTAGATTTCGTCCCCGGCGGCAACACGGAGCGGGAACGCACCGACCCGATCATGCACCGTGGCATTACATATTTTACTTACAGCGGGATCCTCTATGCCCTCCCGTTGGGCGGCGACATCAAGGACGCTGAAAGAATATGGGGCGAGGAGCTGGAGGAAGATCCATCGCACAGCCTGATCTTCAACCAGCTGCATTATACGCTCTGGGCCGACGGGGAAACCATGTACTTTATGGTCAATAAGCCGCAATCAGACGGGACAAATAAGGACACCCTGTTTGCCTATGACACCAACACCAGGGAGGTTTCTCAGGTTTGGGAGACGCCCAACGCCGACGAGGCGGGCGAGTGGGAGACTGCCGGCGTGGCCGTCAGCCAGTGGTACATCACAGATGGATATATCTATTTCTACTTATCCGGCAACGGGTTTTGGCGGAGCGATTTAGAGAGCGGTGCGACGGAGAAGCTGGCTGACATCACAGAAACGCCAGCCGCGGGCAGCGCCATATTTACTGACGACTATCTGTTTATTATGAATGATACGCCCGTGAATTTAGACGCCTTCGCGTCTTACGGCACACGGCGCGCTGGCGGAGATACCATCTATGTTTACAGCATGGAAGGAAAATTGATCAAAGAGCTGTCTTTGAAGGCGTTATATGGCAAGTTGGAGACGATTACCCACTGCGAGCTTGCTTTCAGTACCGGGAGCGACATCTATTTTATCGTTGACGCAAGCACGCAGGGCAGCTTGGTGAATGGCGAGGTTCCGCATTATCGGAATTTGTTTCTTTACTGTGTCAACACAGACACCGGCGAGATCACGCAGATATATAACTGGCAATGAGGTATGACGTATGAAACTTGAACTACTCAATCTCACCAAACGATACGGCAATTTTACCGCCCTGGACCATGTGAATATCACCTTCACCGAGGGCATCTACGGCATTCTCGGCGCTAACGGCGCGGGGAAATCCACCATGATGAACCTGCTCACCGACAATATCTCCCGGACGGAGGGGAAGATCTTATTCGACGGGACGGATATTTTGAAGCTGGGGAAGGATTTCCGGCGGGTACTGGGCTATATGCCCCAGCAGCAGGGCTATTACGAGCATATGACGGCCCAGACCTTCCTCTACTATCTGGCCGACCTGAAGGCGATCCCGAAACGTGAGGCCAGAGCGGAAATTGAAAAGCTGCTGGAAATCACAAATCTGTCCGACGTGCGTCACAAGAAGCTGGGGGGCTTCTCCGGCGGTATGAAACAGCGGGTGCTGCTGGCACAGGCCCTTTTGGGCAATCCCAAGGTGGTGATCCTGGACGAACCTACGGCGGGGCTTGACCCCAAGGAGCGCATCAGGATACGCAACTTTATCGCCGAGCTTTCCCGGGAGCGGATCATACTCCTGGCCACACACATCGTCAGCGACATCGAGTCCGTCTCCGACCAGGTCCTGATGATGAAGCGCGGGCGCGTGGTGGGCCTGGACAGGCCCGACAGGCTCATCGAGCGGGTGGCCCAGGAGGTGCGGGAGAGCGTCGTGCCGGGGCATTTCAGCCTGGAGGACGTGTACCTCTATTTCCTTGGAGAGTGAGTTATGAGAGAGCTTGGACGCATATTTTCCCGGCGAAGGCTGGTTTTTGGCCTTGCGCTGATCCTACTGCTCAACGGACTTCTCTTTATCCGTGAGCAGAGGAAGAACGGGTACGGGCTTGAGCTGGAGCTGCCCAGCGGCGGCGGGTTTGTCTCCTTTGACGGTTCCTTTACCGTGGACACAAAGACGGTCGATCCCCAGGCGGCGTACCGCCGGTACGCGGAATGGCTGGCGAGGGCGAAAGAAATGCCCCTCGCCGACGCCGCGGCGATGCTCACCGACGAAAAAACGGCGCTGACCGCGAAAATCACCGGGGACACGGACACCGAGGACGACGACCTCGACTACGTGGCGGTGAACAATCTGCTGGCGCAGACCGAATACCTGACCGGCTATGGCGGGTGGCTGGAGAATATCCGAAAAAACAGGGATAATCTTCTGACCTTCTCCATCTTCAACGACCCCAACAGCTTCTCCGGGCGGAACATCATCAAGACAGCCGACGAATTTGAAAAGCTCCGGGGCGTGGAGCTGACCCTGGGGACGGACGGGGCGATGGATTCCTTCATG
>CANQZF010000188.1 GCA_947628265.1 uncultured Oscillospiraceae bacterium | reverse complement strand
TCTTTGTGGACATTCTCACCGACGAAAAGGGCGTCTCGGGCCTTCTTGTCAAGGACGACGACGGGAAATATGAGACTGTGGCCACCCGGCATCTGGTCCTGGCCACCGGCGGCATCGGACAGGTCTTTGAGTCCAGCACCAACCCCGCCGTTGCCACAGGCGACGGGCTTGCGGCGGCGATACGAGCCGGCGCGGAGCTGCGGGGCATGGAATTTATCCAGTTCCACCCCACGGGCCTCTGGTCCCCCGATAAGGAGAGCCGGGCCTTTCTCATCTCCGAATCCGTCCGTGGCGAAGGAGGGCTTTTGAAAAACGCCAGGGGCGAGCGGTTCATGGTGGGCAAGCACGAGCTTGCGGAGCTGGCCCCCCGGGACATCGTGGCGCGCGGCATCTATAATGAGATGAAACGAAGCGGCGAGAGCCACGTCTTTATCGACATCACCCACGAGCCCGAGGAGGAGCTGGCGCGCCGCTTCCCCACCATCTATAACGAGTGTCAGCGCCGGGGGATCAACATCTCCCACGACTGGATCCCCGTCTGCCCCGTCCACCACTACATGATGGGCGGCGTCAAGACGGACCTCTACGCCCGCACCGCCGTCCACGGGCTTTACGCCTGCGGGGAGACGGCCTCCACCGGCGTCCACGGGGCCAACAGGCTGGCCTCCAACTCCATGCTGGAGTGCCTTGTCTTCGGAAGACGGGCGGCTCAGGACATCAATTCCGCCTTCTCCCCTGCCCTCGCCACCTCCTCGGAGCTGATGCCGGACCTACCCGTAAGGCCGGCGCTGGACATCGACTTTAAGGCCCTGCGTGCCAAAATGCAGCACATCATGAGCACCTACTGCTTCGTCATCCGCACAAAGGAGGGGCTGGAGACGGCCCTCTCCCAGATGCGCGGGATACTCAAAACGCTTTCGGACGGTTTTTCCGGCTCCAAGGCGTATGACGAGGACCTGAGCCTCGCCATCATATCCGTAAAGATCATCGAATCGGCCCTCGCCCGGCGGGAGAGCATCGGCGCCCACTACCGGGAGAGCTGATATTTGGGAGGAAGCTATGAACTACATCGGACTGGATAAGCTCATTCTCGACGCCCTTCAGGAGGACCTGGGTACCGGGGACATCACCACCGAGAGCTGCATCCCCGTAAGTGCAGTCTCCACCGGGGTCTTCCGGGCAAAGATGGAGGGCGTCTTCTGCGGCATGGCCGTTTTGGAGCGGGTCTTTAAGCTCGTGGACCCCTCCGTCACCGTCACGCCCCACATAAAGGACGGGGACCAGGTGAAATTCGGCGACAGCATCGCCACCGTCGCGGGCCCCTCCAGGAGCGTCCTTGCCGGGGAGCGGGTGGCGCTGAACCTAGTCCAGCACATGTCCGGCGTGGCCACAGCCACGAGGAAAGCCGTCAAGGCCGTGGAGGGCACCGGGTGCGTCATCGTGGACACCAGGAAGATGACCCCGGGGCTTCGGGTTTTGGAGAAGTACGCCGTGAAGGCCGGCGGCGGCAACAACCACCGCTTCAACCTGGCCGACGGCATCCTCATTAAGGACAACCACATCGTGGCCGCAGGAGGCATTTCCGAGGCCATAGCGGCCGTGCGCCGCAACGCCCCCCACACCCTCCGGGTGGAGATCGAGGCGGAAACTATTGAGCAAGTCCGCGAGTGCCTGGCCGCCGGGGCCGACATCATCATGCTGGATAACATGTCCGTCCCGGATATGCGCGAATGTGTAAAGCTCATCGCGGGCCGCGCCCTCACCGAGGCCAGCGGCAACATGGGCGAGCGGGACCTCCGAGAGGTGGCGGAGACCGGCGTCAACTACATCTCCATCGGCGCCCTCACCCACTCCGTCACGGCGCTGGACATCAGCCTGAAGTTTACGAAGTAACGGAAAAAGCAATGGATCATAAGGACATCTTCCGCCTCTTCACGGAGGCGGAACCTTTTCATATCGAAAGCAGGGACTCCTGTCACGGGGATGAGGACTTTCGCCGGACGCTGATAGGCACGTTCCGCGCGGGGGCGCTCCCCGAGGGATTTGGAGAAAAGCTGGTGGTCAAGCTGGCCGCCAACGGGTTTACCGACCATGAGCATCTGGAGCTCTGGGAGCGGCTGACAAACGAATATAGGGCTCTTGGATACGACTGCCCAAAGATTTTGAGGAGTTTGGACGGCGTCTTTCCGGAGATCGATCACGAGGGCCGCCGGTGCGTTTGCTGGGCGGAGGAGTTTTCAAAGCACAGATGCGCAGATACGTTCACGGACATTCAGGACGAGGATGGGCGGTATCGCTATCTGGATGAAGCCCTCTTGATGAACGCCCGGGTGGCGGCAAAGCGGTTTGACTTCTCCCCTCTTCCCTCCGGCTATACGCTCTTCGGCATCTTTGACAAAAACGACGCCGAACCCGAGGTCATGGAGGTGGCCCACCGGTGGCTCAAGACAGCCGAGGCCCTGCCCGAGCCCCACCGGGAGCGGGCCATGAAGCTGTGGGACCGCTGGCTGGCACTCTATGAAAACATAAGGGACCAATATGAGCGGCTCCCATCCTCCATCTTCCAGGCGGACATCAACAGCTCAAACGTCCTCCTTGACGAGGGCGGTGAGTTTGCGGGAGTGATAGATTTCAACCTGGCCGGGCGGGATACGCTGCTGAACCTTCTCCTGCGAGAGGTCCCCTATGTCTACGGCTGGCCGGAGGGCGACAAAAAGGAGCTTGAGCCTGTTGAGGAGGCAAGAACGGATAACGACCTTGCCGTCCGTCGAATCCGATACGCCCTCTCCGTTGTGGGCCGGGAGTACCGGTTTACCGACGCGGAACGGGAGCTGGTCCTGCCGCTCTTTCGTTGCGTCAGGGCCCTGTGGCGGCCCAACTGCGACTGCCTGGAGGAGGCTAAGACGAACAGTGAAATTGCCGCCGCCCTGGACGAGGTCGAACGAGTTCTGACGGAGGACCCGGACTTCGTCTCCGCAATGGAGTAAACGACATTAATATAAAATCCCCGGCACCTCAAAAGTGCCAGGGATTTTTGCTTTTATTAAGGCGTTAGGCTCTGGGGTGGGCCTTGTTGTAGACGTCTTTGAGCTGGCGCTTTACCAGCTGGGCGTAGATCTGGGTGGAGGAAATATCGGCGTGGCCCAGCATCTGCTGGATGGAGCGAAGATCCGCGCCGTTCTCCAGAAGGTGCGCGGCGAAGGAGTGGCGGAGCATGTGGGGCGTGATGTCCTTTTCGATGTGGGCCATCTCCTGGTAGTGCTTCAGGACCTTCCAGAAGCCCTGGCGGGTCATGCGCTCGCCGTTGACGTTGACGAAAAGCGCCCTCTCGTCCGGGGAGGCGATCATCTGGCCCCGGACAAGGTTTATGTATTCGGACACGGCGTGGATAGCGGCGGAGTACATGGGGATAAACCGCTCCTTGCCGTGGGTGGTGCATTTGACAATGCCGGCGGAGAGCTTCACATCGTCGATGTCCATGCTCACAAGCTCGCTGACACGGATGCCGGTGGCGTAGAGCATTTCCAGCATGGCCCTGTCGCGGTAGCCCTTCATATCGGTGCATTTGGGCTGGTCCAGAAGGAGCTCCACCTCGGCGCTGGTGAGGATCTCAGGCAGCTTTTTCTCGGCCTTTTCAAGGGTTATATCGTATACGGGGTTTTTCTCGATCTCGCCGCCGCGAATGAGGTACCCGTAAAAGCATTTGAGGGACGCGATGGAGCGGGCCACGGTGGAGGAGGACTTCCCCTCCTCATTGAGCCAGTCCAC
>CANQZF010000187.1 GCA_947628265.1 uncultured Oscillospiraceae bacterium | reverse complement strand
TGATGACGGGCGCGTCGGCGGGGATTTTCTGAATTTTCCGGCCCTCGGTGAGCATATAGCCGGTTTTCAGCGGCTGTGCCAGCTCGTCGCGTATCCGGGCGATGATGACGTTGACGATGGAGGTGTTCTGCCGGATGGCCTCGATCTTGTGGTAGAACTGGTCCAGGGTGATGACGGTGACGGACCTGGACTCGTTGAGATAAAACTGTATCTCGTTCTCACTGGACAGGGGGTGGATCATGTTGGCGATGGCGCCGATGCGGTTCACCGCGTAAAACATGAAAATGGCCTGGGGGCAGTTGGGCAGGGCGATGGTCACCCGGTCATCCTCCCGTACGCCGATGGTCCGGAGGGCCTTGGCGCACTGATCGATGCACTCCATCATCTTCCGATAGGTGGTGGGCCGGCCCATGAAATCAAAGGCTATGTTGTCGGGGTATTTCGCCGCCACGTTGGCCACCATCTCGTAAAGGGAACCCTGAAAATAGTCCAGGTGGGACGGCATATCGCCCAGGCTCTTGAGCCAGGGCGCTTTGGGAGCTGTTTCGCTCATCAATACTCTACCTCCTCGGTCATGGGGCGCTCAAGGAGCGCGGGATTTTCCAAAAGATGCTTTAAAAGCCGTATGGACTTTGAATAATAGTATCCGTCGGCAAGCCGCTCGTCGATGGTAAGGCCCAGGTCCAGGGTCTCGCGCATCTCATAAGTACCGTCGGCAGAGAAGATGGGGTTCACGCTCTTTTCGCCGATGATGCAGAAGAGCGAGCAGGTGCCCCAGTTGGTCAGGTGGTGGTAACCGCTTTTCAGCTTGATGGAGCCCAGGCTTGAGATGATCACCGAGGCATAATAGGGATCGGTGGCGATCAGGACCTTGGGGCACCAGCCGTGGCGGTCAAGGAAGGTGACGAAATGCACCGCCGTCTTGCTGACGAACCTGGGGAGCTTGGTGAAAAACTCCATGGAGTCGGTGGAGCGGTCTTTTTTGTCGGAGCGGCAGAACATCACCTGGCTCCTGATGTACTCATGGATGGTGTCCAGCGTGTCCTCGTCCTTGGAATGGATAAAGGCAAGGGCCTCCTCGCCCCGGTCAGAGAATTTCTTCTTCACCACGAAGCTGGCGGAGACCTCGTTCCGCTGGTACATGTTCTTATTGGCGATAAAACGGTTGAGCTTGGGACGGAGAGTGATGGTTTTTATCAGCGCCGCAAGAATAATATGGAACATTGTATAAGGAAAATCAGTCTCATTAATGTTCTTACGGGCGAGATAGTCGTTCATATTTGTCAGATCGATCCGCTCAGAGATGTACGCCTCGTTGTCGCATCTGTTGGGATAGAGCAGAGGCACAACAAAATGCATGGCGTCCAGATCGCGGATCAGTTCGCCGTCCTTCCGGTCTCCAAAACGACGCTTTTTCTTTTCCATAGCGCGTCACCCCGTCATTCATTCTTTAAAATATTAATCAGCTAATTATACGGATACTATCTTAGCACGTCCCCCTAAAAAAGTCAACGATTTCCAATCACTTTTTCTTGTTTTTTTCTATTTTTCGACAGCGGCTCAGTCCCCGTGAAAGGCCATATTGTCTCCTTTGGGCCGCCCTGGGCTGTGAACAGGTTTTAACAAAAATATGAACGATGTATTTTGTTGAAATTCTTGACGAAACAGTGTATAATTTCAATGTATTTCACGTAGGCCATGCTTTTTGGCCGCAGGATCAGAACATAAGGAGGTGTTTCGCAGTGAAAAAGCGTCTTTTATCAGCGCTCATGGCGGCGGTCCTGACGCTGACGGTTTCCATCGGCGCTTTCGCCGCGGACCCTCAGACCAATATCAACGCCCAGAACTACAACACCTGGGACGCCGCGCCTGTGGCCTCGTACCTTTTTGAGAACAGCCTTGGCGGCGTCACCCGTGTGGAGCGGATAGGCTCCGCGGCTCTGGTGGAGGAGTACGGGCCGGATCTTCTGCTGAAAGTAAGCCTGGAGATTCCCATGGAGCTGCCCCTATGGGGTGGATTCTTCGCCGGGAGCCGGTACAATTTCTTTGTCTACGGCCAGTCCAACCCTGTGGAGCGCGACAATGTGGAGGTCATCCGCGTGGTCAAATACTCCAAGAGCTGGGAGCGGCTCGGTCAGGCCAGCCTCAAGGGCATCAACACCAGCGTCCCCTTCTTCTGCGGGTCCCTGCGCATGGCGGAGTACGGCGGTATGCTCTATCTGCGCACCAGCCATCAGATGTACGCTGACCGGGCGGGCAACCGGTCCCAGGCCAATTTGACCGTGGCCGTCAGGCAGTCCGACATGGCTGTGACGGACACCGCCCATCTGGTGGAGGACGTGGGCTGCGGGTACATGTCCGACTCCTTCAATCAGTTCCTGATCGTAGACAGTCAGCGGCGCATCGTGGCGCTGGACCAGTGCGACGACTTCCCCTCCCGCGGGGCCGTGATCAGCGTCTTTGCCAGAACGGCGGGCAGTACCCTGGTGACCGCCGGCGAGGTGAAAAGCGTCATGCTCCAGCCCTTCCCCTCCGTCGAGGGCGGGGACAGGCGGATCACAGGCGCCTCCCTGGGCGGTTTCGGGGAGACGGAAACGAAATACATCGCGGCCTACAGCTTTGACGGGGCCGGCGTCAGCGGCAAGAGCACCGACAAATCCGTGTATCTTGCCGTGGCCGACAAGCAGACGCTGGAGGTGGAGACCGTCCGCCTTTCCAAGGCCGGCGTCAGCACCCCCCAATTGGCTGTGACGGCCAGCGGAGGCTATGTCCTCTGGAACGAGACGGATAAGGCTGGGAACCTCACCGGCAATCTGTGTTTCGTCCCCTTTGACAAGGACGGCAAGACCGGCAAAACGCGGACAGGCAAGGCCTCCCTCTCCGACTGCGCGCCCATCTATGTGGACGGGCAGGTGATGTGGTACGTCAGCAGCGGCGACGCCGTGACCTTCTACACGATTTCCGACGAAGAGCTCTCCTCCCGGCAGGTGGGCGCGTCCTTCAGCGACGTGAAGCCGGACGACGAAATGTACGACGCCGTCCTCTGGAATGTGAAGCGCGGCTATGTGACGCAGGAATCCGATACCGTCTTTGGCCGGAACACGCCCGCAAAGCGGGCAGAGGTAATCATGGGCATCTGGCGGGCCATGGGCAGTCCGGAGCCTGAAAAGTTAGAGACAAAGTTCACGGATATTTCCCCGGAGGATGCGTATTACAAGGCCGTCATTTGGGCCGCCGAGGCCGGCGTGACCAACGGCACGACCCCCACCACTTTTGATCCTGACGGGACGCTGAAGCGGCAGGATACGGTGACGTTCCTCTTCCGCGCCGCTGGGGCCGTAACGCCCACGGGACGGGAGAACCCCTTCAGCGACGTGAAAAACGGCGAATATTACACCGGGGCCATTCTTTGGGCCGTGGATAAGCAGATCGCCAGGGGCACCTCCGCTACCGCTTTCTCCCCCATGCGTTCCGTCACAAAATGCGAGCTGGCGGCGTTCCTGTACCGTTGGAAAAACACAGCTGACTAAAATAGAAAGACCGAGCCATCCGGGCGGGTGGGTTTAAGCCCTGCCCCGCGCGTCGGTTCGGAAGCAGTTGTCTTATCAAAACAGTCTCAATATTGTCTTATATATTTCAGGGAAGGGTTTTTAAGCCCTTCCCCTTTTATTGCCGTTGATCGTGCGTGTTTTTTCGTGTCTTTTTGCGAGACCGTTTATTCCCCGTTTCCCGTCCCCAGCCGCGCGTTCACGACCCTGTGGCCCAGGTAAA
>CANQZF010000186.1 GCA_947628265.1 uncultured Oscillospiraceae bacterium | reverse complement strand
GTTTGAGAAGCAGGACGTGGCGGTGTCGATGACGTCCACCCCCGATTCCACGGCCTTCAAAAGGGTCATGTACGCCATGCCGGTGGTGCAGTGGGTGTGGAGGATGAGGGGGATGTCGCCCACCTCGTCCTTGATGCCCTTTATAAGGCCCTCCGCCTCGGCGGGGCTCATGGTGCCGGCCATGTCCTTAAGGCAGATGGTGTCGAAGCCCATGGATTTGAGCTCCTTGCACATCTCCACGTACTTCTGGACGGTGTGGACGGGGCTCTGGGTGTAGGAGATGCAGCCGGAGGCCACGGTCCGCTTTGTGGCGTATTTCTTGGTCGCCTCCAGGGCCGTCTTTATGTTGCGGAAATCGTTGAGGGCGTCGAAAATGCGGATGACGTCGATGCCGTTTTTGATGGAGAGCTCCACGAACTTCTCCACCACGTCGTCGTGGTAGTGCTTGTAGCCCAGAAGATTTTGACCGCGAAGGAGCATCTGGAGCCGGGTATTGGGCATGTTTTTGCGGATGTTGCGCAGCCGCTCCCAGGGGTCCTCGTTCAAATAACGAAGGCAGGAGTCGAAGGTCGCGCCGCCCCAGCACTCCACCGAGTAGTACCCGGCCTTGTCCATGGTGGGGAGGATGGCCTCATAGTCGGAGTACGGGAGCCTGGTGGCCATCAGCGACTGGTTGGCGTCACGCAGGACCGTCTCGGTAAATTGAACCCTTTTCATGCGTTTACCTCCATTTTACAGGGTCAAATCATAGATGAGATAGGCGTTTTTGAGGAAAATTTAAACGTTCCCCAATCCCAACCCAGTATATAATACCATCAAAGTTTTCTGAATGCAATATCGCTCCACAAAAATACCGCCGAATTTTTGACGGCTTTTCCTGCAAAACCCAATCCCTCTTCCGGGGTTGAAAAAATGGGCGGGACGTGGTAAAATCGGGGTAGTTTTTTCCCGGGAGGTACGAAAATGAAGGCGGAGAGGGAATTTGCCAGATTTGTCATAACGACCAAGGGCCAGCGCTGGGTGGAGTCCGGCCACCCCTGGGTCTACGCCGCCGAGGTGGTGGAGGAGCAGGGAACCTGCGAAAACGGGGACCTGGCCGACGTGGTGACCCAAAAGGGGCGGTATCTGGGCACGGGCCTTGTGAGCCGAGAGAGCAAGATCCGGGTGCGCATCATCTCCCGCAACGCCAACGACAGGTTCGACGCGGCTTTCTGGGAGCGGCGGGTCCGCTACGCCTGGGCGTACCGCAAGACGGTGATGGGCCCGGACACCGGCTGCTGCCGGGTGATCTTCGGGGAGTCCGACGGCTTTCCCGGCCTCACGGTGGACAGGTTCTCGGATCTCCTCTCCGTCCAGACCCTCTCCTACGGCATGGAGCGGCTAAAGCCCCTCCTTCTGCCCCTCATCGTCCGGGTGCTCCGGGAGGACGGGCAGGACATCCGGGGCGTCTACCTCCGGGACGACCTGGCGGGTCGGGCGCTGGAGGGCCTGCCCCAAGGGAAGGGCTGGTTCGCCCTGCCGGGGGAGGACGTGCCGGAGAGCGCCGTGACGGAGATCTGCGAAAACGGCGTCCGGTACCGGGTGGACGTGGAAAACGGCCAGAAGACCGGGTTTTTCTTAGACCAGAAGTATAACCGGCTTGCCGTGGCGCGGCTTGCGCGGGGGAAGCGGGTGCTGGACTGCTTCACCCACACCGGCTCCTTCGCCCTGAACGCGGCACTGGGCGGGGCGGAGCGGGTCACGGCGGTGGACGTCTCCGCCGAGGCCGTGGAGATGGCCCGCCAAAACGCCCGGCTCAACGGCGTGGAGGACCGGATGGACTTTCTTTGCGCCGACGTCTTTGACCTCCTGCCGGAGCTCGCGGCGTCGGGGAAGCGGGACTACGACCTCATCATCCTGGACCCGCCGGCCTTCACCAAGTCCCGGAAAACGGCGGACAGCGCCTTCAGGGGGTATAAGGAGATAAACTACCGGGCCATGGGCCTTTTGCCCCGTGGCGGGTATCTGGCCACCGCCTCCTGCAGCCACTTCATGCCCTGCGCCGACTTCGAGCGCATGCTCCGCGCCGCCGCCCACGACGCCGGCCGTGAGCTCAAGGAAGTGGAGGTCCGCAAGCAGTCCCCCGACCACCCCATCCTCTGGACCGTCCCGGAGACGGAGTATCTGAAGTTTTATATTTTCCAGGTGATATAAGGTTTGCGGAGCGTAACGGGGGACGGGCCCAGTGTCCCTCCCCTTTTATGAGCGTGCGAGGGTTTAGTGCCCCTCCCTTTGGGAGGGGCAAATAAAAATTGCGGCGAAGCCGCTCATTTTAAAAGCCCCTCCCTTTGGGAGGGGGCAGGGGGTGGGGGTGGCCGGATTACGGACCCACCCTGCCCATCGCTGCGCTCGGGCACCCCTCCCGGAGGGAGGGGCAGGAACGGGCGGGTTGGGACCCGCCTCTACGAAAAAATTGAAAGATCTTCCCATTAAAATACAACATAAAGAGCGGCCGCCCCTTGGACGGTCGCTCTTTTTCCTTATCCGTTAAACCTGTTCATGGCCTCCTGGGGGCCCTTTTGGATGAGGCACTCCAGAGCCTCGGCGGCGCGGGAGGCGGCATTTAAGATCGTCTCCGCGTCCTCGTTACGAAAGACGCTGAGGACCCAGTCCACCAGGTCCCACTCCGGCGGGACCTGGCCCACGCCTACGCGGACCCGGGGGAAATTTTCCCCGCCGCACTTGGCGATGATGTCCTTTAAACCGTTGTGTCCTCCCGCGGAGCCGGAGGGGCGGACGCGGATGCGGCCCAAATCGAGATGCACGTCGTCGGAGACGACGGCGACGCGCTCTAAGGGGACCTTGTAAAACCGCATGGCGTCGGAAACCGCGTCGCCGGAGAGGTTCATGAAGGTCTGGGGCTTCATCAATAGCACCTTCTGGTCCCCCACGTCGCACACGGCGGTGAGGGCGTGGTGCTTTGCCCGGTCGATGCGGACATTGTGGGTCTTTTCAAAGGCGTCGGCGGTCAAAAACCCGGCGTTGTGGCGGGTCATGGCGTATTTTGGGCCTGGATTTCCCAGAAAGACCGCGATCCAGTCGATGCTCGACTGCTTTTTGAAGAACATCTTATTTGTAGAGGGTGGACATGGAGACCTCCTCATAGACCCGGTCGATGGCCTCGGCGAACATGGGGGCTATGGAGAGGAACTTTATTTTGTCGGACTTCTTGGACTCGATCTCCGGGATGGAGTCGAGAAGCACCAGCTCGTGGATGTAGCTTTCATTGATCCGGCTGATGGCGGGGCCGGACAGGACGGCGTGGGAGGCGCAGGCGTAGACGTTCTTGGCCCCGCCGATCTCCACCAGGGCCTTGGCCGCGCCGCACAGGGACCCGGCGGTGTCCACCATGTCGTCAAAGAGGATGACATCCTTGCCCTCCACGGAGCCGATGATGTTCATGACCTCGGACTGGTTGGCCCGCTCCCGGCGCTTGTCCACGATGGCCAGATTGAGGCCCAGCCGGTGGGCGAAGTTGCGGGCCCGCGCCACGGAGCCCACGTCGGGGGAGACCACCATGACGTCGGGGTTATTCTCCCCGAACATGCGGGAGTAGTAGTCGGCAAAGATGGGGGCCCCGGCCAGATTGTCCACGGGGATGTCGAAAAAGCCCTGGATCTGGGGGGCGTGGAGGTCCATGGTCAGCACCCGGTCCGCCCCGGCGGAGGTGATGAGGTTGGCCACTAACTTCGCGGAAATGGGGTCGTGGCTCTTGGCCTTGCGGTCCTGGCGGG
>CANQZF010000185.1 GCA_947628265.1 uncultured Oscillospiraceae bacterium | reverse complement strand
CCCGTCGCACCGACACGCGGCCCAAAATGGAGGAGGAGCGGCGTCTGGCCTTCGTGGCCGTGACCCGGGCCCAGAAGCGGCTCTACCTCACCGAGGCGGAGGGGCGCAACCTGGACGGCTCGCCCCGCTACCCCTCCCGGTTCGTCCTGGACATCGACCCCGGCCTTCTGGAGTACACCGCCCCGCCCAGGGAGGGGCTCATCCGGGAGGCCCGGGCGTACATCGCCGGCAGCGCCGCCCGCCTTGCCTCCGGGGAGGAGGAAGCGCGGCTCCCGGCGGGGGCCAGAGTGCGCCACGCCATCTTCGGCACGGGGACGGTACTGGAAATAAATACCGAAAAAGGCGCTTACGTTATCCAATTTGACGGATTACCCACCCCCAGAGCCATTTCGTTTCGTGCGAAACTGGAAAATCTTTAAAAAGTTATAAAAAGTATGGAATTTCGGAAAATAGAGTAGTATAATAAATCCGTGATGAAGTAAATTGCCGGCCACGGGACGCGCGGCGGTCGAGAGTATATTGAGGAAACTGAGGGGACGAAAAATGATCACATCAGATATTTACGGGAAGCTCAAGGACGGGCGTGAGGTCCGCAGGTTCACCATCGCCAACAAGAAGGGCGAGTATGTCCAGATCATCGAGTACGGAGCCATCATCCACACGCTGATGGTGCTGGACAGGAACGGGAACCTGGGGGACGTGGTCCTGGGCTGTGAGAGCGGCGAGCGCATCGAGGGCTTTAGCAGGGCCGGGCGCGTCATCGGACGCTGCGCCAACCGCATCAAGGAGGGCCGCTACACCATCGGCGAGCACACCTACCAGCTTAAATGCAACGAGGGCAAGAACATGCTCCACAGCGCCGACGACGACTACGGAAAGAAGCTCTGGACCGGCAGCATCGAGGGGGAGAGCGTCGTTCTGCGGCTGGAGGACACGGACACCATCGGCTACGAGTGCGACACCGCCGCCAAGGTCCGTTACAGCTTTGATGATATGTCCCGCCTCACCATCGACTATGAGATCACCGCCCTTGGCGACACGGTGATCAACCCCACCAACCACGCCTACTTCGACCTCTCCGGCACCGGGGACGTCCGGGACCACGATTTGTGGATCGGCGCCACCTACAGGCTCCGCCGGGACGAGGACGGCATCCCCGACGGCGGCCTCATCTCCGTCAAGGGCACGGCGGCGGACTTTACATATCTGCGCTGCGTGCGGGAGGCCATGAAGTACGGCGGAGACTACTTCACCAACGGCGAAGTCTCCTACGACGAGTTCTACCTCCTGGATAAGCAGGAGAGCGGCAAGCCCGTGGCGGACCTCTACTCCTACAACGTGGGCCGTGGCATGAGGACCTATACCGACATGCCCGCCTTAGTCCTCTACACCGACCCCGGCCATAAGAAGGAGACCAGCAAGGGCGGCCGTGAGCTTGGCCCCTACTGCGGCATCTGCCTGGAGACCGGCTTCGCCCCCAACGCCGTCAACTGCCCGGAGTTCCAGTCCCCGGTGTTCATGCAGGGCATGGCGTTAAAGTCCACAACGGTGTATGAGTTTTATACGAGGTGAAATTGAAAATGGTAAACCCCGGAGCCAAAGCTCCGGGGTTTTTGCGTGTATGGGGGATGGGCCGCCCAGATGTGCGGCCCCTACGAGGACATTGCGCGTTGATTGGGGCACGGATGAAAATTGAGGGACGGGTCGCCGGGGACGGCGACCCCTACGGCGTTATAAGGAGGCGTGGTAGTAGTCGGGGGAATGGGCCGCCGTGGGCGGCGGCCCGTACGGCGTTGGTTGGAAGCGCACCAGCGAGGCGCGAGGCGCGGAGCGCCAGCGGCAGCGGATATAGACGCTGTTCTACCGATTACCACACGACAACAGACAATGTAGCGCGGAAATATTCAGACGCAACCGCCATCGTCCACCGCCCAGGCAGCGTCGCCCGAATTTATAATTCGGGCTTACGCGGACGTAGACGCTTCTCAATACGACAACACCCGCGCGGATATGGTTCCACCCGTGTGTATCATCCACCTCTGCGGGAGCCGTCCCGCCAGTACAACGTAGAGACCCGAAGCTACAGAGCACCCAAGGGGTTCCAAGGGGCACTGCCCCTTGGTCGTTTTCTCCCCTTTGCTACTTTCCGCTCTTTGACGAAATCAAAGAGCGGAAAGTAGATCCCGCCGCCCAAAAGGGCGGCATCCTTTTTAAACCCCCCGGAGGGCCCCTTTTTAGGCTTATCCATTCCCCTCCCGAATACAATAAATCATACTACCGTCTTCGGGAGGAACTATGAATTTGGATGTATTGAAATCTCTCACCCGCGCCGTGTGGGGCGCGCCCACGGTGGCGGCGCTGATGGTCTGCGGGGCGTATTTGAGCCTTTGCTGCGGGTTTTTGCAGATACGGCATTTCGCCTTTGCCATGAAGCGCAGCGTTGGGCGGCTCTTTGAGAAGCGCTCCGGCTCCGGGACCTCGGCGCTGGAGGCCGTCTGCACGGCGCTGGCGGGGACCGTGGGCACCGGGAACATCGCCGGGGTCATGGTGGCCCTGACCATGGGCGGGCCGGGGGCGGTCTTCTGGATGTGGGTGTCGGCGTTCCTCGGCATGGGCACCAAGTACGCCGAGATCGTCCTGGCCGTCCGGTACCGGGAAAAGCGGGGCGGGGAGTACGTGGGCGGACCCATGTACTACATCAAAAACGGCCTGGGGCCCGGTTTTCGGTGGCTGGCGGTGCTTTTTTGTATTTTCGGTGCGGCGGCGGCCTTCGGGTCGGGGAACATGATGCAGACGGGGAGTATCCTCACCGTGACCCGCGCCCTGGGCCTGGGCCCCGCGCCGCTTATCGGGGCGGTGATGGCCCTGGCGGTGTTTCTCACCTGCCGGGGCGGCGCGGCGGGACGGGGCAGGGCGGCGGCGTACCTGGTGCCCGTGATGGCGGGGGTGTACGTTCTGGGGACGCTCACGGTCATCGGGGCAAATCTCCAAAACCTCCCGGCGGCCCTGGGGGAGATCTTCACCGGGGCACTGTCCCCAAAGGCGGCGCTGGGGGGCGTCTCCGGCTTCGGGGTGGGGCAGGCCATGTCCTGGGGCTTTCGGCGGGGGATGTTCTCCAACGAGGCGGGCCTGGGCTCCTCGCCCATCGCCCACGCCTCCGCCGAGGCATCCTCCCCGGCGGAGCAGGGCCTCATGGGCGTCTTCGAGGTCTTCGCGGACACGTCCGTCATCTGCACCCTCACGGCCCTGGCGGTGCTCACCTCCGGCGTGCCCATCGCCTACGGCGTCCCCGGCGGGGCGGAATACTGCGCGGCGGCCTTCGCCACCGTCTTCGGAGGGCGGGCGTCCCTCATCTTTATGGCGTCCGCCATGTCCCTTTTCGCCTTTTCCAGCATCGTGGGCTGGTCCCTCTACGGCGAGCGGTGCGTCCAGTTCCTCCTGGGGGACGGGGCGGCGAAAATCTACCGCCTTGCCTTCGCCGCCGTCACGTTTTTGGGGAGTCTCGCGCCCTTCACCGGGGTACTCTACGTCTGCGACATCATGAACGCCCTGATGGCCCTGCCCAATCTTCCCGCGCTCATCCTTCTCGCCCCGGAGGCCGGGAGGCTCACCGAGGAGTATTTCACGGGCACTTTTTACAAAAAACAGGAAAAATCGACGGGGAAGTATGAAAATTATGACAAATGGCGTTGACTTTCACGCTGTGAAGTGATAATATCTTATCTGGAAAAACAATCCCCAAGGAGGACAGCCGTGGAAAAGAAAAAGAGAAGGCTCGGCGACAGGAAGGACGGGACGCTCATCCGGGACCTGGACGCCATGCACTTTGT
>CANQZF010000184.1 GCA_947628265.1 uncultured Oscillospiraceae bacterium | reverse complement strand
GTGCCGCCAGGTGTCCGCGCCGAAGTACTGTTCATAGAGCGCGAAGGGGAGGATAATGGGGTACTCCTTTCCGGGAGAGAGGCTGATGCCGTAGCTTCCCTCGCGAAGGACCGGGTTGGCGGCGGACAGAAGCTCCCAATCCACGGCGGCGTAGTTGTCCACGCCGTGAAGGGTGAAGTCGGTGAGGGTGATGCCGGGAGCCGCGCTGTCCTCGTTGAAGAGCGTGGCGTACACCACGGCTACCCGGTCCGGGCGGGAGATGACCTCCTCCTCGGAGACGCCAATGGACTTGAGAAACTCCGGCACATCCATGACGGCAAAGCCGTCCACGCGGATGCTGTACCCGTCCGCGCTGACGCCCTGCTCCTCCCGGTCATCGCCGAAGGGAACCACCTCGCCTGCCTTATACGTGATACGTCTGTCCTCATAGATACCGTCATAAAAGGCGTTCAGCGTCACATACCGCCAGGACCAACCAGCGGCCAGCAGGAGAAGGACGGCGCAGATCAGCCATTTTTTGACCTTCATCCGGCGGCCCTCCTTTCTACATGCCCCTCGGAGACGGTATAGACCTCATCGGACAAACGATCCAAAATCGCCGCGTCGTGGCAGGTGAGGACCACAAGAGCGCCCCGGTCCCGTTCCCGGCGGATGAGGGCACATATCCGTTCCACACCCTTGTCATCCAAGGCGTTGGTGGGCTCGTCCAGCACGATGAGCTCCGGGCGCTCCATGATGGCGGCGGCGACGCCTAACCGCTGTTTCATACCGAGAGAGTATTTTCGGTATTTTCGCGGATCGTTGGGGGCCAGCCCCACATCTCCAAGGGCCTTCCTGACATCCGCATCGGTTATTCTCTTTTTGATCTCCGCCAGCAGCATGAGGTTCCGAAAGCCCGTATGATTGGGCAAAAAACCGGGGTTTTCAATGAGAAGCCCCACCGAGGGTGGAAAATCCATATCCCGGCCAAGCTCTCTTCCGTCGATCAGGACTTCCCCGGAGGTGGGGCGGATGAGGCCGGCGATAAGGCGCATCAGCATGGTCTTCCCGGAACCGTTGGGCCCCTGAAGGCCATATATTTTGCCGCCGGTCCAACTGAGGTCCACGTCCTCTAAAATAGAGGCCCCCTTGATGGTTTTTGAAACGTGGTTTACAGTGATTTCCACATCTATTCCTCCAATTTCAAAATATCCGTATGTTGAAAGCGCGCGCATCCCGCCGCCGCGCTAAGAATGATCACCAGGAGAGCCGCCGTGGCGGCGGCAAGCGGCGAGACGCCTCCCTCCACCAGCGCCCCACTGCGGATAGCCATAGCGCCGGAGCCCGGTATCAGGGGAGAACTTATGAACACCGCCGCCACTAAAAGGGCCATGGAGATCAGAAAGCTGACAATGGGCCTGACCCACAGGCAAAGAGCCATCTGGAGCATACTCAGTGCCATGAGCGATACAAGCGGCATGAGCACTGCGGCGAGGAGCATATCCGATACGGAAAACGCCGCCGGTTCAAAAAGGACGTTGTGAAACAGAGCGGGAACCAGCTCGGGAGTGTTGGCAAGGGCGGCCCTCCCGCCGAAAAACAGCGTTATGAGGAGGACGGATGCCGCCGAGAGCAGGATATACTCCACGCAGCTTGCCATGTTCCAGACGCATTTGGACAAAAACCAGCCCCGGCGTGTGCCGCTGCGGATCAGGATCTGCTGGCCCGCGTTTGTCAGGTCCCGGAGCATATAGTCCAGGTTGAAAAAGAGGCATCCGCCCACGGCGAGCATCCAGAAGGTGGGCAGGGACAGGGTAAGCTCCCCGTTTGCGCCCTTTGGCGCCTCCCCCAGGAAACAGTAGAGCATATGATCCATCCACGTCCCGCCGCTTTGGACGGTGGAGAGCAGGCTGCGTAAGCCCGCGCAGGGGAGCAAAAAGAGCAGGGGAACCAGGAGCATCCTCCAGCGCAAAAGCCCCCGCCGCAGGTCATGCTCCAAAAGCTTAAACCAATTCATGCCTGACCACCTGCCAATATCCCCCCGCAAATCCCGTGAGGGCCATGAGGACTATAGTGGCAAGTACCACCCACTCCGGATTGGGGGCGTTGGGCACTGCCAGAACAAGTCTCAAAGGGGACAGTTCCAAAGCGTGAAATCCCCGCTCATAGACGACGGAGTAAATCCCGTCCAGTACCATCAGGATCGCGAACGGGACGAGCATGGTCATTACCCGCAGCCGCGCTCCCGCCCCTACGAGGAAGCATAATCCCGCCGCCGCGCCGCCCATGAGGAAAACCACTCCACACCAGATGAGCGCGTAGGCCCAGGGCGCGGTGAAGTAGAGCTCCGACAGGAAATACCCGTCCCCAATTTGAACGTAGCGCATAATATTAGGCAGTACGTAGGGACAAATCATAGCGCTTGCCAGAAGGTTTAAGAGTATCGGTACAGCGACAGCAATGCCGCCGCTGACAAAGACCGCCACATATTTTGCCACAAAATTTTCCATCCGCCCCGTGCGGACAGAGGTTTGGAGATAGAGGCCGCTCTTGCGCTCCCGGAGGTAGGACCAGCCGTAGGGCATTGCCGCCAAAATGGGCCACACCACACAGTAGAGCGTCGTGCCGTAACTCACCGTATTCACCGGCAGCCACAGGAAAAAGAGGGAAAAGCCCCAGGGGGAGCGGGACCCCACGTGATCCTCGGACAGAATGAGAGGCCGCAGCTGGTCCGCCGTCATTTTGTTCTCAAAGACATTGACCAGCGCGATGAGACACCCAATGGCCAGAGCGGCATAGAACATGGGGTTGTGGGTCGCTTTCCAAAGCTCTGTCTTAAGGCTTTTCATCCCTTGAGGACCTCCTCTCCGCTTAAGTCCAGACGCAGGAGCGCGTCCTTGGGCTCGCGCACAGCCCCGTCGGCCAGATAGAGCCAATTAAGCTCATTGTCCCCGCCCTGCTCCACATCGCTTATAAGAAAGCCTACCGTCAGGTCAACGCTCTCCCCCGGCTCCAGGCGAAACGCCACCGTGTGTTCCCCGCGCCGGTTCATGCCGCTAAAGTAGTCCATGTCATTGCCGCCGGAGCCGGGAAGACCGGCCGAGGCCAGCCTCGGGCCCAGATCCACAAGACAGACCAGGGTGTCGGCGCGGAAGAGGTAGGGGTCGTCAAACTCGCCCATGGGATGTCCCAGGTCGTCCCGGTCCCGCCTTGTGAGGCTCTCCGCGCCGTCGCTCTTGACCGTCACATCCACCAGCAGCAGGTAGACGCCGGGGACAAAGTGCTCGCCGTCCTCCCCGATAAACGCGGGGTTTTTGAGGCTCCGCCCGTCCCCAAAAATACTGGCGTCCCCCCGAAAGCACGAAAGCTCCAGCCCCTCTATGCTGTCCGTCAGCCGGACGCCCCGGAAGGTACAAATGAGCTTGCCGGCCCGCAGGTAGTGCCAGGGCGGCTCGATGGTGTAGGAGACGGGGAAATCCTTTTCCGCCTCGCCGCCCTGGGCGGAGTTCTGGGGAGCTTGGGTGGGGGAGGGGCTGTCCTCCCGCGTCGGGCTGTCCGACTGCGTGGGAGCGTCGGGGGCGTCTGTGCCTTCAGGCGGCTTTACGACCTCCCCACAGGCGCTGACGGACAGAAAAAGCGCCGCCGCGAAAAGCGCCGCCCACAGGGCCCTTACGTTAAAACAAAAACCTTTCATTTCGCGTTTCCTCCTTATTTGGAAATCGTTTTTGTTTTCGCCCCCACTATACAGCCCCGGAGCATACATCCAGCCGCGAACGGGCATCAAATTCCACAATTTTTTGCATCAAAAATATTGATTATCTCAAAAAGCCTTGATTTTACGGGCAGTTTCGCAGGGTAACAAGCCGGATTTACTACTC
>CANQZF010000183.1 GCA_947628265.1 uncultured Oscillospiraceae bacterium | reverse complement strand
CCCGGTCTCCCGGGGCAGCTTTCGTTTAGTCGTCCACAATATCCACACTGATATGCTTGCCCTGGCGCTGAGCCACGGAGCGCATCAGAGTGCGGATCTCCTTGGCGATCTTCCCGTGGCGGCCGATGACCTTGCCCATGTCGTCCGGGGCGACGCGGAGCTCAAAGACGGTCTTGTCCGGCTCCTGGCGCTCCGTCACGGTCACTTCATCGGGGTTCTCCACGAGATTTCGCGCGATATAGAGCAGAAGTTCCTTCATGGGAGCGCCCCCGATTAAAGGACGCCCGCGTTTTTCAGCAGGGTCTTGACGGTGTCGGTGGGCTGGGCACCGTTTTTAATCCACTCCTTTGCCTTGTCGCCGTCGACCTTTACCGTGCTGGGCTCGGTGCGGGGATCGTAGGTGCCGATCTCCTCAATGAACCGCCCGTCACGGGGATACCGGGAGTCGGCCACCACAATACGGTAGAAGGGGGATTTCTTTGCGCCCATTCTGCGAAGTCTGATCTTTACCATTTTGTTTGTACCTCCAAATATTTTGTAAAAGATTATTTTCAATTATCCTCGGTAAAAAGATAAATGATTACGGTTTAAAAGGGGAACCCGCCCCGCCGTCTCCCGCCGCCCAGAAAGCCGGGGAGCTTCCCCTTGGACATCTGGCGGGTGAGGTCGCGCATCATCTCGTACTGCTTCAAAAGCCGGTTCACGTCCACCACCTGGGTCCCGGAGCCGGCGGCGATCCGCTTTTTCCGGGAGGAGTTGATGACGGAGGGCTCCTGTCGCTCCTTTGGCGTCATGGAGAGGATGATGGCCTCGGTGCGGGCCATCTCCCGCTCGTCGATCTTCGCCCCGGCCATGGCCTTTCCCATGTTCCCCGGGAGCATCCCGGCGATGTCGCCGAGGCCCCCCATATCCTTGAGCTGCTGGAGCTGGTCGTAGTAGTCCTGGAGGGTGAAGGCGTTTTTGCGCATCTTATCGGCAAGCTCTTTTGCCTTCTTCTCGTCAAAGCTCTGCTCGGCCTTCTCGATGAGGGTGAGGACGTCGCCCATGCCCAGAATGCGGCTGGCCATGCGGTCCGGGTGGAAGGGCTCGATGGCGTCCAGCTTCTCGCCCACGCCGCAAAATTTGATGGGTTTTCCCGTGACGGCCCGGACGGAGAGGGCCGCGCCGCCCCTGGCGTCGCCGTCCAGCTTCGTGAGCATCACGCCCGTGATGCCCAGAGCCTCGTCAAAGGCGGAGGCGGCGTTCACCGCGTCCTGGCCGGTCATGGCGTCCACCACCAGCAGTATTTCGTCGGGATTGACCTCGGCTTTAATGGCCCGGAGCTCATCCATCAGCGCCTCATCGATGTGGAGCCGTCCGGCGGTGTCCAGCACCACCAGGTCGTTCCCGTGCTTCTTGGCGTGGGAAATGGCGGCCTTGGCGATATTCACCGGGTTTTCCGTGCCCATCTGGAAGACGGGGATATTAAGCTGCGCGCCCACGGTCTCCAGCTGCTTGATGGCGGCGGGGCGGTAGATGTCGCAGGCCACGAGGAGGGGCCGCTTGCCGTTTTGCTTTCGCAAGAGCGCCGCGAGCTTGGCGCCGTTCGTGGTCTTGCCCGCGCCCTGAAGGCCCACCAGCATAACGACGGTCATGCCCTGGGAGCCCGTATTGAGCCGGGAGACGGAGGAGCCCATGAGCTTTGTCAGCTCCTCGTTCACGATCTTGATGACCATTTGGGCGGGAGTCAGGGACTCCAGCACGTCCGCGCCAACGGCCCGCTCCGAGACCTCGCGTATGAAGTCCCGGACCACCTTGTAGCTGACGTCCGCCTCCAGAAGGGCCATGCGGACCTCCCGCATGGCCTCCTTGATGTCGGCCTCGGAGAGACGCCCCTTGCCCCGGAGCTTTTTAAAGACGCCGGAGAGCTTTTCAGATAGGGATTCAAATGCCATCTTTTCAACCTTTCAAATCGTCAAGGCCCGCGTAGAGCTTTTCCGCCAGGGCCCGGGCCTCGCCACCGGTCATTTCGCAAAGACGCGCAGCCATTTGGGAGAGCTCCCGGATGCCGGCGCTGCGCTCCATGAACCTGGCCACCACGCCGGTCTTCTCCTCATACTCTCTGAGAAGCCTCTCCGCCCGCACCAGGACGTCCCGGACGCCCTGCCGCGATACGCCGGTGAGCTCGCTGATCTCCGAAAGCGACAGGTCATCGGAGAAGTAGTACTCGAAGTATTCCCGCTGCTTGTCCGTCAGGAGCTCCCCGAAGAAGTCGTAGAGCATCGTGAGCTCATAGGTGTTGCCGGTCATCTTATCACCTGTAATGTGAATAGACTTTACAGGCAGACATTATATAGCGGAGCGCCCGGATTGTCAAGGAATATTTTTGGGTTTTCAGGCAGATACTAGTTTGACGCGAATAAAGGAGGTCCCATATGAAAGACACCGGGATATACATGGAGAATGAGACTTTGGGCAATTACGCCAGGAACACCGCGTCCCTGCTGGAGACGCGGGGGTACGTCCGGGGGGCGCGGGAGGCCGGGAGTCTCAAAAGCGCCCTTTTGAAGCTGAAGACGAAGCTCTCCGCGCCTGAGCTGCGGGGCGATCCCGCCGGGGCGGCGGAGTGGTTCCGGGACAACTGGTATATCGCCGAGCGGGAGGGCAAGGAGGCGGCGGCCCGGTTTGCCGGGGCCGGACGCCTCCCCCGGGCCCCGGAGGGCGCCTCCCGGGTGGCGGAGGCCGCCATGGCCCTGGCTCGCTCCGGGCGGGGGCGGGTGACAGGGGAGCGGATGCGGCTATTTTTGGAGGAATTTCAGAAGGTCAGCGTCCTCACCCAGCGGGAGCTTTCTATATTTGTGCCGGCCCTGAAGGGGGCGCTGTGCCGTCTTTTGGCGGAGCTGGAGCCCTGGCGGGGCGGGGAGGACCGGGACCTTACGGAGTACACGGAAAATATCTTCACCTCCCTCCGGCTCCTTTCGGGAATAGACGTCACGGACATCCTGGAGGAGGTCAACGCGGTGGAGGCCGTCCTGCGCCGGGACCCCGCCGGGGTCTATTGCCGCATGGACGAGGACACCAGGAGAAGCTACCGGGACCGGCTTGCGCGGCTCGCGGAGAAAAACGGCCTTTCCGAGGACGCGGCGGCCAAAAAGGTGCTGGAGATGGCCCAAAAGGGGCCGGACAGGCACGTGGGGACGTATATTTTCCAAAAGCCCCTGGGAAAGCCCGGGCGCGAGCCCACGGGCGGGTGGTATATCGCGGCGATCGTCCTCGGAACCCTCTTTTTCACACTTCTGGCGGGGATGCTCACCGGCTCGGCCGTTGTCCCCGTCCTCCTTTTGCTGCCCATATCGGAGCTTGTGAAGGCGGCGGCGGACTTTGTGTGCCTGCGGGTAAAGCGCCCGGAGCGGCTGCCCCGGATGGAGCTGCCCGGGGGGATCCCGAAAGCCGGGAGGACGGTGTGCGTCATCTCCGCCCTTCTCACCGGGGAGGCGGACGGGAGGAAGTACGCCCGGCTCTTGGAGGAGTACAGGCTCTTAAACCGGGACGCCGGGAAAGAGCTTCTTTTCGGCATCCTCGCCGACCTCAAGGAGGCCCCGGAGCGAAGGCAGAGGGAGGACGGGCCCATTTTGGAGGCCGCCAGAAGCGCCGTGGAGGCGCTCAACCGGAAATACGGCGGCGGGTTCTACCTCTTTTACCGGGAGCGGGAGCGCAACGTCTCCGACGGCGTCTGGATGGGCCGGGAGCGCAAGCGCGGGGCCATTGAGGACCTGGTGCGGCTCCTGAGCGGTGAGAAATCCGCCCTCCGGGCCCTCTGCGGGGACGCGGCGGCCCTTACGGGGACCGGGTTCATCCTGACGCTGGACGCGGACACGCGCCTCACCGCCGGGGCGGCAAA
>CANQZF010000182.1 GCA_947628265.1 uncultured Oscillospiraceae bacterium | reverse complement strand
ATCCCGTCATGACTGCCTTTCGCGAAATTCTCCCTGTCCCATCCCCACAGGGCGCGCTTGTCATAGAACATGATCTGGCGGTCAGGCCGAAACAGTATGGCTCTGTTGTATATTTCTTTTTCTTTGAATATAGTCCCGATAATAAAGGAAATATCGTTTTCGTCAGCTATGGATTGAAGCTTTTCACACATGATTTGAACAAGCTCAAAATCAACGCATGACGAGTTCGTCATATCTCTCGGAGGATACCCTGTCAAGGAGCACTCCGGAAAGATTATTAAACGAACATTCTCCCTTTTGGCAAGATAGATCGCTTTTTCTATTTCCTTAAAATTTTCACGAATATCTCCGGATACCGCGAATTGGTACGCGGCAATTCTCATGGAATAACCCTCCTTATCGTTTGCTCACAGTCTCCTCATCTGCCGCAAAAAGGCGTATATGGCAAGCGCGGTGACGAAAAGCGCGTAGCCCAGCACCCACCAAAGGTGCGGGAAAATCCCGGCGTAGTCCCCGGCGAGGGCGGCCCGCTCCAGCTCCACGGCGTGGACGAAGGGCAGGAAGTCCGCGATTTTTTGAAACGCCCCGCCCACCAGGGATAGGTCGAACCAGACGCCGGAGAGCCACGCCGTCAGGTTCGTAAGCAGCGCCCCGCAGACGCCGCCCACCTGCTTGTCCGTGAGGACGCTGCCGCAAAAAAGCCCCAGCGACACGAAAAGCCATGCGACAGGGAGCGCCAGCGCCAGGGCGGGCAGGAGCCTGACCGTCACCCGGAGCCCCAAGAGCGCCGCCGCGCCATAGAGGAGGACCGTCTGCGCCGCCGAGATGGGCAAAAACGGCAAAAGGTAGCCCAGAATAAAGTCCCGGGCCAGGAGCGGCGTGGCGTAGAGCCTCTGCAAAAAGGCTCTGCCCCGGTCGCGGGCCAAAAGCGTGGCGGAAAAGAGCGTCATAAACGACAGCCCGAACACCGCGATCCCCGGCGCAAGGCGCCCGATCTCAAAGAGCGCCACGGGGATATGGGCCTGGATGGCGGACAGCAGGAGCAGCAAAAGGATGGGAAACCCCGCCCCGAAGAAGAGGTTCAGGGGGTCGCGCATGATCTCCAGCCCGTTTCGTTTGGAAAACGCCAGCATCTTCAGCCCTCCCTCACAAGCTTTACGAAAGCCTGGTCAAATTTGTCCGTGCCCGCGCGGGTCTTGATCTCCGCCGGCGTGCCGGTGAGCAAAAGCCGCCCGCTTTTCAGGATCGCCACCCGGTCGGAGAGCGCCTCGGCCTCCTCCATGTAATGGGTGGTCAGGATCACGGTCATGCTCCCCTTGAGGGCGCGGATCAGCTCCCAGAGCTCGCCCCGCGCCAGCACGTCCAGCCCCAGGGTGGGCTCGTCCAAGAAGAGGATCTTCGGCTCGGTTATGAGCGCCATTGCGATACTGAGTCGCCTCTGCCACCCGCCGGAGAGCTTCCCGGCCCTCTTGTCCGCGACCTCCCCCAGACCGAGCCGGCCGCCGAGCTCCGCGATCTTGTCTTTGGCCTCGGATTTTGAGAAGCCGTGGACCCCCGCCATTAGCTCCAAATTTTCCCAGACCGTCAAATTCGGGGCCACCGCCGTCTCCTGGGGGGACACGGCGATCATGGCCTTGACCGCCGCCATGTCTGTCAAAATACTTTTTCCGTTCAAAAGGGCGTCGCCGGAGGTTGGCCGGGTGAGGCCCGTCAGCATCTTGATGGTGGTGGTCTTCCCCGCGCCGTTGACGCCCAAGAGGGAGAAGAGCTCCCCCTGCCGGACGGTGAGGTTCAGCCCGTCCACGGCGGTGACATCCTTATACCTTTTCGTAAGGTCAATCGTTTTAATGGCGTCCATGTCATCTCCCCTCCTCCCCGCAAAACCGGGCCTTCAGCCCCATGTAGGCGTCTGTCAGCACCCGGCTTACAACGTCCTCGTCCCAGCTTAAATACCCCGTGGCGGTCATGGCGGCGATGCCGTGGACGAAGACCCACATCTCCAGGTGGAAAAGCTCCGCCCGCTCCCGGGAAAGGCCGGTATTTTTCATAATGATGGGGATGATCTCCTCCACCTCCCGGCCCGGGGCGGGGGGCTCCCCCCTGCGGTCCGCCATGAAGAGCAGCTTAAATAGCTCCCGCTCCTCCCGCGCGAAGCGGATATACCCCATGCCGCTGGCCTTGTAGGGGGGATACCTCCCGGCGGCCATGTCCTCGGTGAGAAAGCTCAGGTACAGCTCCCGCGCGGCCTCCAGCACCGCTCCCTCCACCTCCTCCATGCTCCTGAAATGCCCGAAAATGGGCTTCACCGAGGACCCCAGCTCCCCCGCCAGCGCCCGGGCCGTGAGCCCCTCCGGGCCCGCCCTGCGGGTGACGTTCAAGGCGGCCCCAATGACCTCGTCCCGTGTGAACCTGACCTTCGGCGCCATTTTTCTCCCTCCTCAATAGGTATCATTCGTTACGCAACTTATGTTACCTATTATACACCCCTTTCTCCAAATGTCAAGCAAAAAATCTCCCGGCCCCAAAAAAAAGGGACCGGGAGACTCAGTTTCCAGTGATTATTTCTCCGGCAGATATTCTAATGGGTCGGCGGACTCGCCGTTTACGGTGAGGGTGAAGTGCAGATGGGGATCCACCCCCGTCTCATAGAGGGCCGTGGAGCCCACGGAGCCTATGACGGAGCCCATGGCCACGGCGTCCCCCACGCTGACGGTGGGCGTGCCCGCCAAATTGGCGTAGGCGCTGACCACTCCGGCGCCGTGGTCAATGACCACCGTGGTGCCGTAGCGGGCGTCCTCCCGGACCTCCGTCACCGTGCCGTTGGCGCAGCTTAAGACCTTCGTCCCCAGGGACGAGGCGATGTCCACCCCCGCGTGGGTGCGCCAGTCGCCCATGGTCTTGTCATAGAGGAGGGCCGCCGGGGAGTGGGGCGTGAGGACCTCACCGCTGACGGGCCAGATAAAGACCACGTCCTCCGGGGTCATGGCCGTACCGCCGCCGCTCTCCTCCCCCTTATCGTTGGGGTTTTCGGTGGGTTCGTCGGGCTTGGGGTCGTCCTGGACGGTGATGGCCCCGCTGCCCTCCGGCTTGTTGGGCTCCTGAGGGAGGTCGGAGCCGTGGACCGGCTCGTCCGTCTCCTTTTTGCCGCCCTCCGTGGGCTTGTCCGTGCCCTTATCCGTTGGTTTCGGGACGTCCGCCCCTGTGCCGGTGGCGTCCCCGGGGTCCTTTTTGTCAAGGTCCCCCATAGCGTCAAGATAGCCCCCCTCATCGCCCAAGGACAGCGGCGAGTACTGCGAGAAAAGCAGCAGCCACGCCGACACGCCTATAACGGCGACGCACGCGAAGAGGACTATGTAAAAGCCCTTTCCGCTGAGGAACGCATCTACACGCTGGGAAAATGATTTCCGTTCGTGCATCATGATACCTCCGTTGATGCGGGTCTCCCCGCGTTTCTTACGGAGGTATTGTTGACGGATAGAAGGAAAAATATACATCAAATTTTGTGTGTATAACCCCAACATAGTGTTGCGTTCGTGACAGAAACGTGGTATACTGTTGGAAAAATGGGCGGAGGCGGGGCGAGATGGCCAACATCAAGGACAACAGGCGTTCCCAATTCACAAAAACGGCGCTGCGACGGGCGATCCTGACGCTGATGCTGGAAAAGCCGGTGGACCGTATAACGGTGAAGGAGCTTTGCACGGCGGCGGACATCAACCGGGGCACGTTTTACGCCCACTACGCAAGCCCGGAGCAGCTTTTAGCCCAGATCGAGAACGAGTTTTACTTAGACCTCCTCACCGAGGTGGCCACCTTCCAGCAGGCCGACGACGTGGAGCGCATCTTCACCAAGGCCCTCTACGCCCTCCGGGACCGGCGGG
>CANQZF010000181.1 GCA_947628265.1 uncultured Oscillospiraceae bacterium | reverse complement strand
AAGGACGTCTGTTCGACCCATTACATTCTTGAAGCTGACCTCAACGCTATCGTCCTTGACGACCTCCGCCGGATCACACACTTCGCGAGGCAGAATGAGCGCAGGTTCGCGGAGTACATCGGAAAGAAGCGCACAAAAGAGGCGCAAAAGGAAATCCGTGGTCTTGAGAAACAGATAGCCGCGATGACAAAACGCCAGTCAGAGCTAATGTCGTTATTCAAGCGTCTCTATGAGGACAACGTCCTTGGCAGGATACCCGATGAGCAGTACAGGATCCTATCCGCTGAGTACATCGCAGAGCAAGAGAGCATCAAGACCACTCTTCCAGATTTGGCCAAACATCTGCAGGAACTGAAAGACTCCACCACCAACTTCGACCGTTTCCTGGAGAATGCCCGGAAGTATACGGAGATAAACGACCTAACCCCGGAGCTCCTCCACACCTTCATCAAGCGCATTGAAGTAGGAGAACGCGCCAAGAAATACTCCCGCAGCGCTCCACAGGACATCGTCATCCACTACCGTGACATCGGCATCCTGGATGACATGCCCCAGGAGCTGGAGGACATCCTCCGCCAAGTAGCCGAAATGGACGGAGACGTCACCTACGCACAGGAGCCCGTGTGGGACACGGACTCCTGAACGAAAACAATATTAACTTAGTAGGTTCACAAAGTTTCCCTATAAACACGAGCAGATGCCGCCGGAAAAAATATTGAATTGGGGAAGCGTTGATCGGGGACCCGGATAAAAATTGAAGGACGGGCCGCCGAGGGCGGCGGCCCGTACGGCGTATATTTCAGGCGGTACAATAATCGGAGCGGTTGATTTAAACGCAAAATGTTGTCGTAGGGGCCGGACACTGGCCGGCCCGTCCTCCGATACGCATACACCTTCCGGCAAACATAAAAATCAAAAATCTGCCGTAGGGGCCGCCGCCCACGGCGGCCCAAATGGCTTGGATGATCAGGCGGTTGCGATAATACGGAAATTGTCCGTCAACGTGGGCCGGGCCGCCAGGAGTGGCGGCCCCTACGGCGGGGTACGGGAGCGATACGGGTCCCCATAATTTCAATATTTTTCGCGGGGCTTTGCCTCGCGAAAAATCCCTTTTGTTTTGCGGAGTTGGCGCCCGCAGGCGCCATGCAAGCGAGCAACCGCCGCAACGCGGCGGCTCTTGGCGAGTCGCAGTGCGGCCCTGCGGGCCGTGCGCGCAGCAAAACAGCAGGAAAAAGGCATCTGAATTCCGCAGAATTCAGATGCCTTTTTCCGCACGTACCTGATTGGCATTTGAAGGCCGCAACGCGGCCTTCAAAGCCAGCTCATTTAAAGTTTACATTCCCGGAGGACATGGGCAGGAGGCCTATGTAGGTGACGCCGGGGGAGAGCTGGACGACGGAGCCGTCGGAGTCGGTGAAGACGAACTGGGAGGTGGAGCTGCTCCTTGTCCAGGTGATGCTCTCCGCCACGCCGTCGCAGATGAGCCAGCCGCTGCCGTTGCCGGTGAGGGTGGCGCGGAGCCTCCCGGCAGTGTCGCCGGATATGGGCGTGATCCTCACTTTGAGAAGAATGACGTTCCGGGCGGTGACCTGTCTGCCGGTGAGGCTGTCCATCATGGGCCCGCCGTACTGGCTGATGTTGTAGAGCTTCGTAGTGGCGTCATAGCTGAAGGAGGTGCTCTTCGAGCCGTTGAACACCGCGTCCACCTCGGTGCAGGCCACGCCGGAGCGCTGAACGTCCTCGGAGAAGTTGAGCCCGGCGGAGAAGCCGGCGTTGTGGGTGGTCCTGAGACTGTATTTCTCCATATACCCGTCGAGACGTGTCACATCCAGCATCAGGCTGTGCTCGTAGCCCATGTTGTGCATCCGGTCCTGGTCCTGGAAGAAGGTCTCGCCGGTGCCGTTGGTGCCGTCGATGTGGGTGATGCCGGTGTCCTTCAGGGACTGGTAGGCGTCGTCACTGCCGCCGGCGTGGATATAGATGGCGTCGAAGCTCATGGCCAGATCCACAAAATAGGGCCTGGCGCTGCGGATGCTGCCCAGGGTCAAAGAGCCCTTGAAGTCCTGGAAGACCCCCATGAAGCGGGTGATGCCGCCCTCCACCGGAACCTCAAAGAGGATGTCGGCGGAGGAGATCCCGGACTGGGGCGTGGCGATGCGGATGTTGTTGAACATCACGGCGTAGGGACGTCTGCCGGAGATGTCAAGGCTGGTCTCAAGCCCGGTGAGGGGGTTTGTGTATTGGGGCGCGGGGGGCTCGGTGACCTCGGTGGGGTCGGGCCCGGTGGGCTCGGGGTCCGTCGCGCCCGTGGGATCGTCCTTCCCGGGGCCGTCGGAGCTTTCGGAGCTGGGGTCGTCCTCGCCGGTCCCGTCGGAGCCGTCCGTCACCGCGCCGCCGGGGCCAGGAGGCGTGGGATCGCCATTCCCGTTGTTGGTGACCAGGACCACGGTGGTGATAATGACCGCGGCGACGACGATCACAGCCGCCGCGATAATAATGAGCTTTAACGTGTTGGCGTCTATCTTGTCAAGGACGGATTTAGGCTGATGCTTTCCCGTTGACATAGGTACCCCTCCGTTCGTTTATAAGTTTGTCCACCTATATTTTACTCCAATTTCGCCTCCGCGTCAATCTCAATGTTTTAAGATGACGGGAGTCGAGCGGCGCGGTTCGACTCCCGTCATCTTACGCCGTAGAAAATGCTTGTGTAATCTGGAAATTCGGTATATAATGTCCCTATTAAAAAATAGAAGGCGGGGCGCGGCCAGGGTTATGGAAGGACAGCTTGGTTTTATTCACAACGAGATGGACCTGAAGGTCCTGATCCTCTTTATTTTGCGGCGGCTCCCGGAGGCGGCGGCCTGGGACGAGCTTACGGATATGACACTTCTGTGCGACGGGGCCATCGGGTATTTTGATTTCTCGGAGTGTCTCAGTGACCTTGTGCGCACGGAGCATGTGGAGAAAAAGGGCGAGGACGCCTACATCGTCACGGAGAAGGGCCGCGTCAACGGCGAGGCCATGGAGTCCACGCTTCCGTATTCCGTCCGCGTCCGGGCGGAGAAGGCGGCGGCGGCCCTTGCCAACCTCCAGCGCCGCCGGGGCCTCATCGAGGCCGGACATGAGCTGCGCTCCCGGGGAGGGTACACGGTCCACCTGGGCTTGTCCGACGGCGTGGGGAGCATCCTCTCCATGGACCTCCTCACCGGCGACGGTAAGCAGGCCGCCCAGATCGAGGAAAATTTCAAAAAGAACGCGGAAAAGATCTACGGCAGGATCATGGAGCTTTTATTGGACGAATGAAGGACCATCCCCCCTCGTTTTGAGGGGGGATGGTCATAGGCTTTACTGCTCGGCGGACACCATATCGTGGTAGTCCTCCATCTCGCACACCGCGTCGGGCGGGAAGAACTCGTTGACGGGGAAGTCGATGCGGGCGAAGAGGGCGCAGGGGTCCTCGCACCCGGTACCCACGCAGTCCTTCTCCGGCATGCAGTAGTCGTATACGGGTATGAGGAGCTGGGAGTCCCGCTCCAGCCGCACGATGGTGAACTGGCCCAGCGTCACCACGATCCGCCGCCCCGCGCCGTCGGAGACGATGGGGGAGTCGAACATGTCGAGGATGTACTGGGGCAGCTCCAAAACCTCCGGGGTCACGTCGGAGCACCCCTCCACCACGTCCAGACTCAAAATGATGGGGTCCACCGCTTCAACTATTGTCCCTTAATAGGTAGGTTCGGAGGTCCCAATGTCCTCCAGATTTTTCAAAATCACTGTCACCACACCAGATTTATTCACGCTGATGTGGTCCAGGATGCGCCGGAGGTCGAGATTTGTCACGGTTTCCAGCGATAGGAAACGCTCGATCTCCCGGATGTACGTCTTGATGATGTTCTCACTGTCCTTCTGTG
>CANQZF010000180.1 GCA_947628265.1 uncultured Oscillospiraceae bacterium | reverse complement strand
TGGAGTGGACCTCGCAGGCCTCCATCCCGGGCCAGGCATAGCTGGCGGGCACCCGGTCCCGGTTCATCCAATAGGCGAAGGCGTGTCCGGCCTCATGGGTGACCACGGTGACGTCGCCGATGGTGCCGTTGAAGTTGGCGAAGATGAAGGGGACCTTGTACGCGCCCATGCCGGTGCAGTAGCCGCCGCCGGACTTGCCCTCGGTGGAGAGCACGTCCATGAGCTGCCTATCCAGCATGGTGTCGAAAAATTCCTTCGTCTCCGGGGAGAGCTCGGAGTAGAACTTTTTCCCCGCCGCTAAGATGTCGTCCGCCGTTCCCTTTGGCTTGGGGTTGCCGGAGCGGAAGGACAGGGCCTCGTCGGCAAAGCTCAGGGGGTAGGGGACCCCCAGCCTCTCGGCCTGACGGCGGTAGATTTTGTCCGCCACGGGCACCAGGAACTTCTGGACGGCGGCGCGGAAGCGCTCCACGTCCGCCTTGTCGTAGCAGTTGCGGCCCATCCGGTCATAGCCCAGGGGGATGTAGTTTTCATACCCCAAATTCCGGCCCATCTCGTCCCGGAGCTTCACAAGCTCGTCGTAGACGCGGTCAAGGTCCGCCTGATGGTCCTTGAACCACCGGCCCTGGGCCTTCCACGCCGCGAGACGCCGCTTGTCGTCCGGGTCGGTCTTGAAGGGCGTCATCTGGGAGTGGGTGTAGGTCTTGCCCTCAAACTCGATCTGCGCGGAGGCCAGGAGCTTGGAATACTCGGTGGTCAGCTCGTTTTCCCGCTTCATGAGGGGGATATTCTTGGGGGAGAAGGTCCGCAGGGAGATCTCGGTATTGAGGAACATGAGCCCGCCGTACTCCGCCTCGAACTGGGGGCGGAAGGGGGACTCCAAAAGGGCCTTGTTCCACTCCTGCCCGAACTCGGCAAGCTCCGGGCCCGCCGCGTCCCAGAAGGCCACCTCCCCGTCGTAGAAGGGATCCCGGGTGTCGATGTCGTGGCGGATGGAGGCCAACACCATCTGGGCCTCCACCTTGGCGTCCTCCCGCTCGGAGCTCAAAAAGACCTCCCGGGCCTCCTTGTAGGTTTTCGCCTCCCGGAGGCGGCGGATGTGGTCGGCGTAGAGGCGCTTGAGCGCGTCGAGGTCCGGGCGCTCATAGGGCATATCGGGAAATTTCACGTTGTTGTCCGGCATAGGGTACCTCCAAAAAAGATCATTAAACACATTATAAAATTTTCTTTCCGTCCCGTCAATATTTTCCCTTGACAAACGTGTACGGACTGTATATACTGTATATACACAGTTAACTGCGAGGTACGTCATGAACATCATCATTTCCAATTCCGACCCACGGCCCATCTACGAGCAGGTGGGGGAGGCCATCCGGGCCGCCATTATCTCCGGGGAGCTTGCCCCGGGGGAGGCCCTGCCCTCCATCCGGGGACTTGCCAAGGACCTTCGTATCTCCGTCATCACCACAAAGCGGGCCTTTGAGGACCTGGAGCGGGAGGGGTATATCTCCACCGTCCCCGGCAAGGGCAGCTTTGTCTCGGAGACGGGGATGGGGCTTTTGCGGGAGCGGAGGCTTTCGGAGATCGAGGGGCACTTAAGACGCGCCCTGGAGCTTGGCCGCTCCTGCGGGCTTACGGAGGCGGAGATCGAGAAAATGCTGACTATTCTCAGCGAGGAGGACATATGAACGCTATCGAGGTTCGGGCTCTCACAAAAAAATACCCCGGCTTTGAGCTCAGGAACGTAAAATTCACCCTGCCGGAGGGCTGTATCATGGGCCTTGTGGGGGAGAACGGCGCGGGCAAATCCACCCTCATCCGCCTCATCATGGACGCCACGGCCCGGGACGCCGGGGACGTGCGGGTGCTGGGGACGGACAACAAAAGCCCGGAATTTACAAAGATCCGGGACGACATCGGCGTGGTGCTGGACGACGCGCGGCTCCCGGAGACGCTGAACGCCCTTAAGATCGGGCGGGTCTTTGGGGCCACCTACTCCCGCTGGGACAATGGCGTCTATTTAGACTACCTAAAGCGTCTGGAGCTCCCGGAGAAAAAGCGGGTGAAGGACTTCTCCCGGGGCATGAAAATGAAGCTGGCCCTGGCCTGTGCCCTGAGCCACGACGCCAAGCTCCTTATCCTCGACGAGCCCACCGGGGGTCTCGACCCCGTGGTGCGGGACGAGATCTTGGACATTTTGGAGGATTTCACGAGACGTGAGGACCGGTCCGTCCTCATCTCCTCCCACATCGTCTCGGATTTGGAGAAGCTCTGCGACTATGTGGCGTTTCTCCACCGGGGGGAGCTTCTCTTATTCGAGGAGAAGGACCGGCTTTTGGAGGAGTACGCCATTGTGAAGCTCCCGGAGGAGGCCCTGTCGGACCTTCCGGAGGAGGCGGTCCACGGCGTGAGGCGCGGCAAGTACGGCGCGGAGGCCCTGGTGGAGCGCCGGAGCGTCCGGGAGGATCTGCCTTTGGAGAAGCCCTCTTTGGAGGACGTCATCGTATTTTTCGCGAGGGGGGAGAAGAAATGAAGGGACTTATTCGCAAGGATCTCTATGTGCTGCGCAGCATCGGGTGGCTCTTTATTCTGCTGGATCTGTTCTTTTGCCTCGTCCCGGACCTGCGGTTTTACGCCTTCGCCGCCTTCTACGCGGTGATGCTCATCCTCATGCTGCTGCAGACTGACGAGCAGTGCAAGTGGGACACCCTCCTTCCCATGCTCCCCGTCTCCCGGCGGCAGGTGGTGCTGGAAAAGTACGTCTTTGGTTGGGTGTATATGGCCCTCACCGCCGTCCTGGCCCTCCTGGGGCAGCTCATCTGGCAGCGCATCGACGGCTTTATGCCGGTGAACGGCACGTATTTTACGCTCCTGGGCATGGACCTGGGGGTGGCCCTTGTGTCGCAGGCCGTGATGCTGCCCGTCCTCTTCCGCTTCGGCACCGCCAAGGGCCGGCTGGTCCTCGTCATGACTGTCGCCATAGTGACGGCCATCACGGTGGGCCTCATCGGCGGCAGCTATGAGACGCTTGCCGTCGCCCTCTCCCACTTTCGCGCCTGGCATTTCCTCCTCCTCGGCGCCGCCCTCTCCGCCCTCTCCGTCCCCGTCTCCCTGGCGGGGTACAAAAAGCGGCTGATGAAGTGAAACAAAGATAGGGGCCGCCCCCCAAATTGCCCCTCCCTCCGGGAGGGGGCAGGGGGTGGGAGTTTAACAAGCGGCCCAACGGGCCGCAACCTTATTAGCCTTCCCCGCTTAGGCGGGGAAGGCGGCGCGTTAGCGACGGATGAGGTGAGAAGGTGCGTTCATCGGAAGTACTCAAAATCCTTCGGCTTTTCACCTCACCCCTGCCCCTCCCCGCCTAAGCGGGGAGGGCTAAAAGGAGCGGCTTACGCCGCACATAAAATCATTCGCCGCAAAATTTTGCGGCGAATAATTTTTTTCGGGGATGGTGCGTTTTTTCAGGGCGATACAAACCCACCGGGACGGGCGGCCGAGACGGCCACCCCTACGGCGAATTCTTGTTTTTTTCGTTTGCTGAAGGGTGGGTGCGTTCCAGAAGGATGGGCCGGCACGGTGTCCGGCCCCTACGGAACGTTTTGCGTAAAAATCAACCGTTCCCGATTATCGCACCAACCGATATATACGCTGTAAGGGCCGATGACCACATCGGCCCATTCCCCGATAACGCGCAAGCCTCCCGTAAGGGCGGTGACCGAAGGGAATGCCCTTGGGTGCGGCCCCTACGGCGTTTTGAGGGGGCGCGACAATAAACAGGAATGTTTCGAGTTAATTTGTAGGGGTCGCCGTCCCCGGCGGCCCGTCCTTCCATTTACATCCGGGCCCTCAAATCAACCGCACCTTATACGTTTTCAGCCAGTAGTTAAGCTGCAAAAACCAGGCGATGGTCTGGGGGGTGGTCATGAGCTGGCCGTACCAGG
>CANQZF010000179.1 GCA_947628265.1 uncultured Oscillospiraceae bacterium | reverse complement strand
GGCGTAGTCCCGGGCGGCGTTGTCGGGCCGGACGTTGAAGCCCACCACGATGGCCCCGGAGGTGGCGGCCAGCATCACGTCGGACTCGGAGATGGCGCCCACGGCGGAGTGGATGACTTTTACCCGGACCTCCTCGTTGGTCAGCTTCTCCAGGGAGGACTTGATGGCCTCGGCGGAGCCCTGGACGTCGGCCTTCACGATGATGGCCAGCTCCTTGAGCTCCCCCTCCTTGATCTGGGCGAACAGGTCCTCCAGAGAGACCTTCTTGCCGCTCTCCCCGGCGCTCTTCTGGTTCTGGCGGCGCTGCTCGGCCAGCTCCCGGGCCATGCGCTCGTCGGCCACGGCGTTGAAGATGTCGCCGGCGGCGGGGACCTCGCTCATGCCCGCGATCTCCACGGGGACGGAGGGGCCGGCCTCGGAGACCCGCTCGCCCTTGTCGTTCATCATGGTCCGCACGCGCCCCACGGCGGTGCCGGCGATGATGATGTCCCCCTGCTTCAAGGTGCCGTTTTGCACCAGCACCGTCATGATGGGCCCACGGCCCTTGTCGAGCCTGGCCTCGATGACCACGCCCTTCGCGGCGCGGTCAGGGTTGGCCCGGAGCTCCTGGACCTCGGCCAAAACGACAAGGTTCTCCAAAAGCTCCTGGACGCCCTCGCCGGTCTTGGCGGAGATGGGGCACACGATGGTGTCGCCGCCCCACTCCTCGGGGACGATGTCGTACTCGGTGAGCTGCTGCTTGATGCGCTCGGGGTTGGCGCCGTGGACGTCCATCTTGTTGATGGCCACGACTATCGGTATTTTTGCCGCTTTCGCGTGATTTATTGACTCGACGGTCTGGGGCATGATGCCGTCGTCGGCGGCCACCACCAAAATGGCGATGTCCGTGGCCATGGCGCCCCGGGCGCGCATGGAGGTGAAGGCCTCGTGGCCCGGCGTATCGAGGAACGTGACGGGCGAGCCGTTGACCATGACGCGGTAAGCGCCGATGTGCTGGGTGATGCCGCCGGCCTCGCCGGAGGCCACGTTGGTGGAGCGGATCTTATCAAGAAGCGATGTCTTGCCGTGGTCCACGTGGCCCATGACAACGACGACGGGGGCACGGGGACGAAGCTCCTCGGCGGTGTCCACGTGGTCGTCGATGAGGCGCTCCTCGATGGTGACCACCACCTCCCGCTCCACCTTGCAGCCGAGCTCCATGGCAACTAAGGCGGCGGTGTCGTAGTCGATGGTGTCGCTGACGGAGGCCATGACGCCCATCTTGATGAGGGACTTCACCACCTCCGCGCCGGTCTTCTTCATGCGGGAGGCAAGCTCGCCCACGCTTATTTCGTCGGGGATTTGGACCCGGACGGGGGCCTTTTTCGCCACCTCGAACTGGAGGCGGCGGAGGCGGTCCCGCTCCTCCTGGCGGCGCTTGGCGGACTTGTCCTGGGCGGGGTTTTGCTTTTGCTGGCCGCCCTTTTTCTTGATCTGTTCCCGGCCCCGCTTCATGTTCTGGGCCCGCTCCCCGGCCATCTGATCGAATTTCTCGTCGTATTTTTCGATGTTGATGGTGACGCCGGAGGTGTCGATGACCCGCTTTTGCTTCTCCGGCCGGGGGACAAACTGCTTCTCCGGCTTTTGCGCCTTGGGCTGTGCCTGGTTCTGGGGCTGCTGGGGGGCGGGCTTGCCCTCCTGGGGCTTTGCCTCCCCGGCGGGGGCGGGGGCGGCCTTCTCCTCCTGGGGGGCGGGGGCCGGCGCGGGCTTGGCGGCGTCGGCGAAGATGTCGGCGATGGTGTCCATCTGGTTGTGCTGGGTCAGATACTCAAAAATGAGGTCCAGCTCCCCGTCCTCCAGCGCCTGCATATGATTTTTGGGGGTGGTGGCGTATTTCGTCAAGATCTCCGTCACGACCTTCGTGGCGACCTTAAAATCCTTGGCCACCTCATGTACCCTGTATTTCACCATAACCGCCATAAAACCATCCTTTCTTTGACTGGCTTGAAAGCCCTGACGGGCTTTCAATGCCAAGGGGGTACGTGCGGAACAAATTTTTGAATTCTGCGGAATTCAAAAATTTGTTCCTGCTGTCGCCCTGCGCGCGCCCCGCAGGGGCACACTTGGGCGACAAAAGGGATTTTTTCCGACGTACATGCCGCCGGAAAAAATATTAAATTAAAGAGCTATTTTTTGCCGCGTTTTATATTTTTCAAATGCCGGCGGGCCTCGGCGGCGCGCTCCTGGGCCTTTTCACGTAAGCGCGACAGCTGGGAGGCTGTTTCCTCGTAGCCCGGGGACTCGGCGGAGAGCTTTTCCATGAAGGCCGCGGCGAAGGAGATGTCCGTCACCGCCGCCACGCCCACGGTCTCCCGGCCGATGGCCGCGCCCAGCTCCTCCCGGGTGCAGGGCAGCACCGCCAGGGGGCATTTTCCCGTATTCGCGGCGTTCTCCGCCCGCGTTTTCGCGGTGCGTCCGGCGTCGGAGGCCGCCAAAATGAGCTTTGCCTTCCCGGCCCGGGCGGCCATGGCGCTGGCCTCCTCGCCGTATTCCACCTTCCCGGCCCGGCGGGCCAGGCCCAAAAACGTAAGGGCGCTCATTCTCCCGCCTCCAGCTGGGCCTTCAGCGTCTCGTAGATCTCCGGGGGGATCTCCACCCCCAGCGCCCGGCCCAGGGCCCGGGACTTCACGGCCTTTTTGAGGCACTGGGCGTCCGGGCAGACGTACGCGCCCCGCCCGGGCTTTTTGCCCCGGGTGTCGATGCTGACCTCGCCCTCCGGCGAGCGCACCACGCGCACCAGCTCCCGCTTGGGCCGCTGGGTCCTGCACCCCACGCACTGCCGCTGTGGGACCTTTTTCTCAGTCAAAGCTCCATCCGTCCTTTTAAAAGCGTCAGCCTTCGAAACTCTCCGGCTTTATATCGATGCGGAACCCCGTGAGCCGCGCGGCCAGGCGGACGTTCTGGCCCTCCTTGCCGATGGCGAGGGACAACTGCCCGTCGGGGACCACCACCCGGCACGCCTTGGGGTCGTCCAGGAATTCCACCTTTTTGACCTCGGCGGGGGAGAGGGCGGCGGCCACAAACTCCCGGGGGTCCTCGGAATATTTTATGATGTCGATCTTCTCGCCGCGCAGCTCGTCCACGATGGCGGCCACGCGCCCGCCCCTGGGTCCCACGCAGGCCCCCACGGGCTCCACCTCCGGCTGGGAGGACCAGACGGCGATCTTGGTGCGGCTGCCCGCCTCCCGGGCGATGGACTTTATTTCCACCGTGCCGTCGTAGATCTCCGGCACCTCCAGCTCGAAAAGACGCTTCACCAATCCCGGATGGGTCCGGGAGATCAGCACCTGGGGCCCGGGTCCGGCCTTGTGGACCTCCACCACGTAGACCTTGATGAGGTCCCCCTCCTTCAAAACCTCCCCGGGGATGCGCTCGCCGGAGGGGATCACCGCCTCGGTGTAGTCGGAACCCGAGGTCATCTTCACGGTGACGGAGCCCCGGACGGGGTCGATGTGGCTCACCGTGCCGGTCAGGATCTCGTGCTCCTTGGAGGTGAACTCCTGGTAGACCATGCTGCGCTCGGCCTCCCGGATGCCCTGGATGATCACTTGCTTCGCGGCCTGGGCGGCGATGCGCCCGAACTTTTTGGTGTCCACGGGGACGTTCACCGTGTCCCCCACCTCCGCGCGCTTGGCGTACTTCCGGGCCTCCTCCGGGAGAAGCTCGATGGCCGGGTTCTCCACGGTCTCCACCACGGCCTTCTGGATGTACATGTCGATCTTCTTCTTGCTCTCGTCCACATCCACGACCACGTTCTCCTCGGCGTCGGGATTGTCCTTCCGGAGCGCCGCCAAAAGGGCCATCTTGATGCGCTCCAGCATATACTCCCGGGGGATGCCCTTCTCCCGCTCGATGTCGGCTATCGCCTCAAAAAATTCCGCGTTCATTTTTGGACCTCCTAATT
>CANQZF010000178.1 GCA_947628265.1 uncultured Oscillospiraceae bacterium | reverse complement strand
CTCTCCGCCCAGTCCCCGGACTACGACTTCATCGGCCAGTCGGAGAGCCTTCGCCGGTTTGGCGAGAAGAACCTCCTGGGCCGCAAGCGCGTGCTGGCCCTCCAGACGGTGTACGAGGAGATCCTGGCCCAGTCCGTCGTCCCAAGCCTCGGCGCGGCGTTCCCGGTGGACGTGTCGGTGGAGTACTCCGAAAAGGAGGACGCGCTCACCATGCGCTTTACCTGGAGCGGCGCGGACTTCGACCCCATGGAGGAGGGCGACCCCCTCTCCGTAAAGCTGGTGCGGGCCGCCGTCCGGAGCTGCGAGCACACCTACCAAGACGGCGTGAACCGCCTCGTCTTCACCCTGTGAGCCGGAAAACATGCAATTCAGGTCGTGTTTTTGTCGATTCGGGACAAACCCGTTGACAAATCCCCCGGTTACAGGGATACTAAGACTAAATTGGTTTTGATTTACTGGAAACCCATAAAACCATAAAAATTATTTTTAAGAAAGGAATGTTTCAAAATGGACGAACTGAGAGCGAGGACCAACCCCTCATTTAACTCTGCGAAATCGGCCCTGGTATATCTCATGGGGGCCGGGGACGAGAACGCGGCCCTGATGGCGAAGGAGCTGCACATCGAGCCGGAAAAGGTGTTCCAGGGCGAGCAGCAGGAGGCCCTGGGCCTGGGCTTGATGGCCACCGTGGACGCCTACACGGAGACCATGAATCAGCTTCTGGCCTCCGTGCCGGAAAAGACCGTGGTGGACCTGGGCTGCGGCTTCACCCCCCGGGCGCTGGGCCCGGAGCTGGCGCATAAGCACTACATAGGCTGTGACCTGCCCATCGTCATCGACGAGATGGATCCCCTGGCGAAAAAGCTGCTTGCCAAGAAAAACCGCCCCGTCCCGGCGGAGTACAAGGCGGCGGACTTCACCAATTACACCTCTCTCCGCGCCGCCCTGAACGGCGTGGAGGGCCCCGTGTGCATCACCAGTCAGAGCACCCTGGACTATCTGACCCAGTCTGAGGTCCGGCAGCTGTGCGCCAATGTCCGCCGGGTGCTGGTGGAGTTCGGCGGCCGCTGGGTCACCCCGGACGTGGAGGCGGGCGACCGCACCGTGAACACCCTCATTGCCGTTGTGGGCGCGGACGCCCTGCGGGACGTGATGAAAGCCTTTGATACCCTGTCCGGCCAGACAGACGTGGTGGTGGGCGACAACGACATGATCATCCGCTACGGCTATGAGAACGACATTCCCAAGTGCGCCGCCCTCCTGAAGGAGGTTGGCCTGATAGCGAAGAAAGTGCCTATGGGCCAGTATATGCCGGAGCTTAAGGTCTTCTCCAAGCTCAATGAGGAGCAGAGGAACGCCATGAAGAAGGCATACGAGACTCTGAACGTCTGGGAGCTGACCCCGGACCCCGACTGGACCGAGCCCGAGGCGAAGACGGGCGGCGAGTTCGGCATCGACACCGCCATAAACGGCACGGAGCTCACCGTCACCCTCCGGGGCCGGGTGGACTCCCTCACCGCGCCGGAGTTTTTGGCAACCTTTGAGAAGGTCGCCGGGGAGAACGCCCTCACCGCCGCCACGGTGGATATGTCAAATCTCGAGTACATCTCCTCCGCCGGCCTTCGCGTCCTGCTCATTATGACAAAGCGCCTTGGCACGGGCCACGTGATCGTCACCGGCGCCAATGAGCTCGTCCGCTCCATCTTCGAGCAGACCGGCTACGACGACATTTTGAGGATCCGGTAAAAAAGGAGGAAAAAACAATGAACGAAGAAAAGAAATTAGACGAAAAGACCCTGGAGGGCGTCTCCGGCGGGGACGTCTACGGGGACCTCGGCATCCATTTTCATCCGACCGATTATCGCTGCCCCAAGTGCAAAGACGTGTTTCATTATGATATAGATCTCCCCTACTTGCCTGTTTGTCCGAGGTGTAATGTGGACCTGGAACGGACGGACTGATTTAGAGAACGCCTAAATAAGGAGGAAAAAAACAATGAACGAAGAGAAAAAGACCCTGGACGAGAAGACTCTGGAGGACGTTTCCGGCGGGGAGCTGCTGGGCAATGACAGCCCGGATCTGCCGTCGGGAGGATGCAACGATTGCGCGTGCAGCGGCCCGGACTGCCCCTATAGAAATAACATGGATATTCTTATGAAAAAAAGGTCAGGCGAAGAAAGATGCTACCAGTTTATCCCCAAATTCTGAAATAAGGAGGAACATACTTGAACGAGGAAAAGAAGCTGGACGAAAAGACCTTAGAGGCCGTCACCGGCGGCGATGCTATCGACGATTACCTTGAGACCGAGCGCGCCTTGAACTTTTATGAGAAATGGAGAGATAACAACTGCGCCAGATGCGCGATACGCGGCAATGGATGCCCTCAACCTGCTGCCAACCCGGTGGAGTTGTATAATAAGTTCAAAACCCTTTCGACGGCAGCGTGCCCCGATCGCGCCTGACTCTGGTATGAAATATCAAATGCCATAAGGAGGTAAAACCGTGAACGACGAAATGACCCTGGACGAGAAGACCCTGGAGGGCGTCACCGGCGGGAACGGCCCATGGAACTTTTCGGAGGAAGTGTGGTATTTTATCTGTGACAACTGCATCGGCTACTGCGTCCACGAGGGCGAGGGCGGCTGCCCCTACGGCGGCGATAAGAACGCCGCCTACGCCGACAGAAACCCCGACGGCTCCTGCCGCAAGCAGAATAAGCGCAAGCTGGAGGACTTAATGTAAAAGAGCTCCCCGCCGCGAAAGCTGAAGATGCTGTCAGGCGAGGGGATCTGCTATTCGTTCCACCCCAAAGACTGACAACAAAAAGGAGGTAAAACCATGAACGAAGAAAAGAAATTAGACGAGAAGACCCTGGAGGACGTCACCGGCGGGGTCAGCGCACTGGATTATTCCATGGACGTGCGGTATTTTATCGTTGACAACTGCATCGGCTACTGCGTCTACGAGGGTCCGGGGGGCTGCCCCTACGGCGGCGATAAGAACGCCGCCTATGCCGACAGAAACCCCGACGGCTCCTGCCGCAGTCAGAAGAAGTACACGCCGGAGGAATTGAAGTAAAACAGCTTGTCAAAAAACTCAAATTCAATATTTTTTGCGAGGACATGCGCCTCGCAAAAAATCCCTTTTGCCGCGCAAACGTGCGCCATCGGCGTGCGCTGCAGCGCGGCGGCAGGGAAATTTTGCGTGAATTCCGCAGAATTCACGCAAAGTTTCCCGCACGTTCCCCTTTGTCGGAAAAGCCCGCAGGGCTTTTTCGACAAACTGAAATCTCCCCGCCGCAAAAGCGGCGGGGAGATTTTTTGCGGACAGGGGGCCCGCCGCAGGGCGGAAAACAGTCAGCCGCCCTATCTCGCCGCGTCCACGAACGCCTTGAAGATGTTCCGGCTGTTGGCGTCGGACTTATAGGAAAATTCCGGGTGCCATTGGACGGCCCAGAGGAATTTGGCTGCGGGCATATAGAGGGCTTCCACGAGGCCGTCGGGGGAGACGGCCATACATTCAAGACTCGGCGCAAGAGCTTTAACTGCCTGGTGATGACAACTGTTCACCGCAAGACGATCGACTCCCAGACAGCCGGCCAGCGGCGTATGGGCCTTTAACGCGACATCGTGTATGGGAACATCGTAAGGGGCGCGCTGGCGGTGCTCCACGCCGGACGGGTGCTGTGAGGGCAGGTCCTGATAGAGCGTGCCCCCAAGGGCCGCGTTGATGAATTGGATCCCCCGGCAGATGCCGAGGATGGATTTGTCCAGCTCCATGGCCGTCCGGAGGACGACGCGCTCCATAGCGTCCCTTTTTTCACAGCAGGAGACAAGCCCGGGCAGGGCCTCCTCCCGATAGAGCCCCGGCGACACGTCGTGCCCGCCCGTAAAGAGGATGCCGCCGCACAGCCTCACAAGCCCCGTAAGCTCCTCCGCATCGGTTGAAAAAGGGAAT
>CANQZF010000177.1 GCA_947628265.1 uncultured Oscillospiraceae bacterium | reverse complement strand
AGGGGGCGGGCTCCCCGGCGAAGGCCTTGAACTTTTTGAGCATAATGCCGGAGACGATGATGGAGCCCATGCCGATGAAGTAGGCGGAGGCGGCGATCCAGGGGGACCCGCCGAAGAGCGCCCCGGCGATGAGGCCGATGATGGGCAGCTTCGCGCCGCAGGGCATGAAGGTGGTGGTCATCAGGGTCATCTTCCGGTCCCGGTCCTGCTCAATGGTGCGGGAGGCCATAAGCCCCGGCACGCCGCAGCCCGTGGCCACCAGCATGGGGATGAAGGACTTGCCCGAAAGGCCGAAACGCCGGAAAATCCGGTCCATGATGAAGGCCACGCGGGACATATAGCCCACGTCCTCCAAAATTGCAAGCAAGAGGAACAGCACCAGCATCTGGGGCACAAAGCCCAGAACGCCGCCGACGCCGGCAACGATGCCGTCCTGAATGAGGCTGTAGAGCCAGTCGGCCACCACGGGCTCACCCTCGGAATTGAGGAGCGCCTTGTCAACTAAGCCCGGTACCCACTCGCCGAAGACCACGTCGTTGGCGAAGTCCGTGCCCCAGGTGCCGATGCCGATGCCCCACTCGCCGATCTCCCCGTTTTCGTCGGGGCCGTCGATGAGCGCCTGGGGCGAGGGGCCCATGGCGATGGCGTAGATGAGGATGATGATGACCGCAAAGATGGGGAGGGCCAGGATACGGTTGGTGACCACGCGGTCAATTTTGTCGGAGAGACTGAGCTTTTGGCCCAGATGCTGTTTCTTCACGGCCTTGCCCACCACGCCGGATATGTAGGCGTAGCGCTGGTTGGTGATGATGCTCTCCGCGTCGTCGTCAAGCTCCGCCTCGCAGTCGGCGATGTGCTCGTCGATGTGCTTGATGAGATCCTCCGGCAGCTTCAGCTCCTCCCGGACCTTTTCGTCCCGCTCGAAGAGCTTGATGGCGTACCAGCGCACGAACTGGGGGTCCACCTTATCCTCGATGGACTCCTCGATGTGGGCGATGGCGTGCTCCACGCTGCCCTGGAAGACGGAGGGAAGCTCCACGGCCTTCTTGGCCTGGGCGGCCTTCACCGCCAGCTCCGCCGCCTCTTTGGAGCCCTCGCCCTTTAAGGCGGAAGTCTCTATGACCTGGCACCCCAGGGCGCGGCTCAGCTTCTCCACATCGATCTTGTCCCCGTTTTTCCGCACCAGGTCCGCCATGTTGAGGGCCACCACCACGGGGAGCCCCAGCTCGATGAGCTGTGTGGTGAGGTACAGGTTCCGCTCGATGTTGGTCCCGTCCACGATGTTGAGAATGGCGTCGGGCTTCTCCGTCACGAGGTAATTGCGGCTGACCACCTCCTCCAGGGTGTAGGGGGAGAGGGAGTAGATGCCGGGCAGGTCCTGGATCACCACGTCCTTGTGCCCCCGGAGCCGCCCCTCCTTTTTCTCCACCGTGACCCCGGGCCAGTTGCCGACGTACTGGTTGGAGCCGGTGAGGTCGTTGAACATGGTGGTCTTGCCGGAGTTGGGGTTTCCGGCAAGGGCGATTTTCACTTCCATTTGCGTTTCCTCCTGTGAGATTAGTTAGATATGTCTAAAAATAATTATATAAGCCTAACCTTGCGGGCAAAAAAAGACGCTCACGCGATCTCGATATTCTCCGCGTCCTCTTTCCGAATGGAGAGCTCGTAGCCCCGGACAGTGACCTCGATGGGGTCCCCCAGGGGAGCCACCTTGCGGACGTAAATCTCCACGCCCTTGGTGACGCCCATGTCCATAATGCGCCGCTTGAGGGCGCCCTCGCCGTGGAGCTTTGCCACCGTGACCGTGGAGCCCACGGCGGCGTCTTTCAGTGTTTTCATAGTTGTACCTCCTTCATAATAATATGAACTTGCCTTTAATCGGGGTCCACCAGCACCCGGCCCGCCATGGTCCGATCCAGGGCCACACGGCTGTCCTTCACGGCGATGATGACGTTCCCGGTGATCTCCGACAGCACCGTGACGTTGGCCCCCATGACGAAGCCCAGCTCCGCCAGGTGCTGGCGGACGTCGTCCCTGCCGGTGATTTTTACGATGGTGCCGGAATTCCCGTTTCCGGCCATGGTCAGCGGTATCATGCGCGGCTCCTTCGGTCAGGCAGTTAGCATTGCCTAACCTCACGTCAAATTAATCGGTTAGCCTTTGCTAACCGTGGAGAGTTTAGCATAGCTAACCGATTTTGTCAATACCGAAAATAAATAAATTTAAAAATTTTTCGTGCGGCCCAGTTTAGATGGCGAAGTTGCCGTCCACAAAGACGGGGATCTCCCGCCCGTCCCGGGTGGTGCCCACGATGGACAGATCCGCCGAGCCCACCATGAAGTCCTCGTGGGTGATGGACTGGTTGAGGCCCCGCTCTTTCCGCTCCTCCTCGGTCATATCCGCCCCGCCGGTGACGGTGGGGTAGCTGGCGCCGAAGGCCAGATGGCAGCTGGCGTTCTCGTCAAAGAGGGTGTTGTAGAAGAGCGTGTCCATGCGGCTGATGGGGGAGTCGTAGGGCACCAGGGCCACCTCGCCGAGATACGAGGCCCCCTCGTCCAGGGCAATCTCCGCCTCCAAAAGCTCCCTGTGGTGGGGATCTTCCGCCTCCACGCCTACGATCTTGCCGTTTTGGAAGGTGAAGGCAAAGCGGGGGATGAGCACGCCGCCCACGTCGAAGGGCTTGGTGGAGACAACGCGCCCGTTGACGCCGTCGCGCCTGGGGGCAGTGAAGATCTCCTCCGTGGGCATGTTGGCGTTAAACTTGACCCCACGGGCGGAGGTGGAGTTGCCGCCGTCCCAGTAGTGCCCCTCCGGCAGCTCGATGACAAGGTCCGTGCCCAGGGCGTTTTTGTAGTGGAGGGATTTAAAATTAAAGTCCGTGAGCTTGCGCTTCCGGTCGTTCAGGGCCGCGTTGTGCTCCCGCCACGCCTCCACCGGGTCGTTGTCCTCCGTGATGCGCATGGTGGCGCAGATGGAATCCATGAGCTTTGCCATGGCCTCGTCCTCCGGCACGCCGGGAAACATCTTTTTGGCCCAGTTCTCCTCCGGCAGGGCGGCGATGCACCACTGGACCTTGTCGGCCATCTGCATCTCCCGGTACTCCCGGACGGCGGGGCCGAAGACCCGGCTCTGGCGGACCATTCTGGAGTGGTCGATGCCGTTCATGCCGTCGGGGTCGGAGCTGTCGATGCTGAGAAACGCCGCGCCCTCTCTTGCCAGGGTGTTGAGCATATCCGCCTGCCAGGGACGGAAGGAGTCGAAGATCTCGTCGGCGGCATGGAGATACGTCTCCCGGCTGATAAACTGGTCGCTCCAGCGCATCACCACCTCCCGGGCCCCGGCCAGGTACGCCTCCCGGGTGAGCATCCGGGCGAAGGGGGCCTTGTCCACGGGGCAGTTGATGACAAGGGTCTGTCCCGGCTGGACGTTGATGCCGACATGAATGAGGAGTTTTGCGTATTTTTCAAGTCTCGGATCCATGGTTCATTTCCTCCAATTCGTCTTCTATTTCGGCAAGGAGCTTTCGCTCCTGCTTGGTGTTCTCAAATTTGAGCTTTTCGTACATATCGGGCCGCCGGAGCCTGGTGCGGATAATGGACTGCTTGCGCCGCCAGCGGGCAATCTCGGCGTGGTTGCCGGAGAGGAGCACCGCCGGGACCCGCCGCCCCATCCACTCCTCGGGCCGGGAGTACTGGGGGTACTCCAAAAGCCCATCCCAGTGGCTCTCGTTTTCAAAGCACTCGGGGTCGGGCAGCACCCCGGGGACGAGGCGGCACACCGCGTCCGCCACCGCCATGGCGGGGATCTCGCCGCCCGTGAGGACGAAGTCGCCAAGGCTTATTTCCTCGTCCACGCACGCGTCGATAAACCGCTGGTCCACCCCCTCATAGTGGCCGCAGACCAAAATGAGCTTGTCGTAGCTTGAGGCGAGGCGCTTGGCGTCGGCCTGGGTGAAGGTCTTGCCGCAGGGGGAGA
>CANQZF010000176.1 GCA_947628265.1 uncultured Oscillospiraceae bacterium | reverse complement strand
ATGAATAAAGCACAATCATTTCCGTCTGATGAGTTGTAGATGTCTTCGCATTTTGGTGGTATAGTATTAAATGTCGAGTAGGCGACTGTTCGACAAATCAGAATTTGAAAAGGTAACAAAAAATGAATGAGAATTTTAACTTAATAATGCTCTGTGCTATGATTCCGATAATTGTAGGAGTAATTGTGGCAGTATTAAATAATAAGAAAAAGAAATGAGTATTCCTGTAAACTGGCAGTAAAATGACTATGCACGCCGTTGGATAAATACTCACCTCAGCCACAACTATGATGCATCGGGAACACTGAAGAAAAATGGGATCAAGATGAACCGCCATGTCTGTATTTGAAAAACTGGAAAGCGCATATCACTGGAGGCTCACGGGGGAGCCGGTGCCCCTGGACGGGGGCTTTTTGCACAGGATGTACCGGGTGGAGACGCGGGACGGGACATTTGCGCTGAAGTTATTTAACCCGTTTGTTATGCGCAGGGAGACCGCGCCGGACAATTTCGCGAGAGCCGAGGGGCTGGAGCGGATTTTGGGACAATGTAAAAGCATAAGACCCTCACATACATAGAGCAAGGAGGTTTACATAATCACTATGAGCGAGTTTGATTTGAGTAAGGTCATGCCCGGATGGGAGACGGAGGGGGTGCTGGGGTCCGGCGCCTTCGGCACGGTGTATCTCATCCGCAACGCCGGGAGCGGCGCTTTTTCGGCGCTGAAGGTCATCAAGACCCCGCCCACCAAGGACGCCGTGGAAAACGCGGTGAGCATGGGCATCGGGCGGGACCTGCTGACCACATATTTCGGAAAGTTCAAAAACGACCTCACATGGGAGCTGACCATGTACAAGACGGTGAAGTCCCCCAATCTGGCCCCGGTGGAGGAGCTGGTGACCGTGGACAACGAGGGCCCCGGCTGGACGGGGTATCTGCGCACCGGCATCTACACCCCCATGGCCACGTATTTTTCCAAGGCCGCCCCCACCGGGGACGACGCCAAGCGGCTGGGCATCGAGCTTGCCGCCGCCCTCGATACGCTGACCCAGTACGGCATGGTCCACGGGGACATAAAGCCCGGGAACGTGATGGTCACGGACGCCGGGGGCTTCGTCCTCTCCGACTACGCCCTGAAGCGGTGCCTGGAGCGGGCCGGCAGCGGCATCTTCCGGGCGGAGGACGACGACTTCGTGGCCCCGGAGCTTCGGGGGGACGAGAAGACCTACACCGCCCAGTCGGACATCTACTCCCTGGGCGCCCTCATGTGCTATGTGGCGAACGGCTGCGCCATGCCGGAGAACCGGGACCCCGGCCTCATCAAGGGCCTGGACCCGGCCTTCGCCGCCATCATCAAAAAAGCCATGTCCGCGGACCCCAATGACCGGCAAAAGAGCGCCGCCCAGCTGAAGGCCGAGCTTGAAAAGCTCCCCGCAAGCGGAAGGTCCGTCCGCCGGTCCATGGCCGCCGCGGCGGCCTTCGACGCCGTGAAGCAAAACGGCGGCGCGGCCATGACGGGGCCCTCCACAAGGTCCGCCCCCGCCAAGCCCGCAACGGACGCGGCCAAGAGCGCCCCCAAAAAGACAAACGAGCCGGCCAAAGGGGAGAAAAAGCCGGAGAAAAAGCCTGAAAGCAAGCCGGCGGAGAAGCCCAAAAAATCCAAGGCGGGGCCGATCATCGCGCTCATCGCGCTGCTTCTCTGTATCGCGGTGGTGGTGCTGGTGTGGTTCATATGGGACAGGGACCCCGTGGAGAAGCCCGAGGGCGGCACAAATCCCCCGCCCACGGACGAGGCCACGGACGCGCCCACGGACGAGCCGACAGACGAGCCTACCGATGAACCCACCGACGAGCCGACGGACGAACCCACCGACGAGCCTACCGATGAACCGACCGATGAGCCTACGGACGAGCCCACGGATGGGCCCACCGACGAGCCCAAGGACGACACCTATCTCTTCCCCTTCGACACGCAGCTCCTGACCCGGGAGGACCTGGAGGGCGTGGACGCGGACACCTCCTACCTCATGATCAACGAGCTCTACGCACGCCACGGCTACATCTTCTCCACCACCGGCGGGCCCACCCAGGACTACTTTGATGCCAAATCCTGGTACACCCCCACCACCCGGGACGCCAATAAGGTGGTGGCCGCCTTCAACAGCTTCGAGCAGGCCAACCTCAAGACCCTGACCAACTACCAAAAGGAGATGGGCTGGCGCGGCGGCTCCTCCGGCGGCGCCGGAACCGGTACGGGTACAGGTACGGGCACTGGCACGGGAACAGGAGCGGGAACAGGCGCCGGGACCGGCACCCCCAAGCCCGCCGAGGGGGAGTACTTCTTCCCCTCCGACACGCGGCTTTTGACCCGGGAGGACCTGGAGGGCGTGGACGCGGACACCTCCTACATGATGATAAACGAGCTCTACGCCCGCCACGGCTACGTCTTCAAGGAGGGCGGTGAGGCGTGGACGTACTTCAACGCCCAGAGCTGGTATGTCCCGGACCGGAGCGTCAACGCTAAGATCGAGAGCCTTTTCACCGACCTTGAGCGCGCCAACCTCAAGACGCTGACGGACTACCAAAAGGAAATGGGCTGGCGGTAAAAAACTTTTTCAGGGAAGTGGCGATTTGAGCGGGAAGGAAAAGAGTTTGAGACGCTGGGGACTGGCCGTACCGGCCGGTCTCCTGGCGCTGTTCCTTTTGGGCTTTACCGCCATCAATTTTTGGGGGTTTGAGCGGTTTTGCACATCGGATATGTACGAGGACACTGTGGTCGCAAAGCTCATGTGGGAGCAAAAGACGCTCTTCCCCGAAAACTGGGTCTTCGGCAACCAGTATTACGTGGAGACCACCCCTGTGCTGGCGGCCCTCTTCTACGGCCTCACAGGGCGCATGAACCTCTCCATGGTGCTGGCCACCACGGTGATGACCGCCCTCATGCTCCTCACCTTTTGGTGGATGCTCCGGCCCTTCGCCTCCAGGGGGGAAATTCTCTTGGCTGAGCTTCTGCTGGTCTCCGCCGTCATCGCCCCGACCATGACAAACCAGATCGAGGGGCAGATCTTCTACATCCTGGCCAGCTTCTACGCCGGCTACGCTGTGGCGCTCTTCGCGGTCTACGGGGACTACCTCCGGTCCCTCACCGGGCGGCATAAGCGATTTTTCAACGTCTCCTTTGTCCTGGCCCTCCTTTTGAGCTTCGCCACGGGGATGCAGAGCGTCCGGGCCCTGGCGGTGATGATCCTGCCGCTTATTCTCTACGAGGGGCTTTCGTGGCTCCTTATCCTCCTGAAAACAAAAAAGCTCCCCGAAAAGGGGAGAATGTCGGTGACCCTCCGGGCCGCCGCCGTGTCCATAGCCAATGTGGCGGGACACTTCGCCATACGGCTCACGGGGGCCAGGAACGTCACCATATTCGGGGGTCTCACCTTCATTGACGGTGAGCAAAGAAAGACCAATATCGCCACGGGCTTCCGGGCCCTGCGGAGCATCACGGGCTTTAAATACCTGCTCCCGGAGACCCCGGGCCACAACATCCTTGTGGGGATCTTCGCTCTGGCGCTCATCTTCACGGTGCTTTTCGCCCTCGCCTGGTGTGGGAGGCGCGGGGAGCGCCGGGAGGGGGTTTCCGTTTTTCTGGCGCTGTGCCTTTTGAGCGTCCTCACGGTTTTGGGCATCAACGCCCTGGTGGAGCTCTCCTTGCGGTCCATCTACCTCTTTATCTGGTACCCCATGGCGGCGGTGGCGGCCATCCCCTTATTCCGCACCCTCCGGGGACGGTGGCGGGCGATCTGCGGCGCGGTCCTCACGGTCCTCATTGCCGCCAACCTCTTTGTCACCGTCTACCCCAGCGCCAAAGAGGCCGTCTCCGGCCCGGAGACGCAAAAGGCCCGGATTGCACAGTTTATCGAGGACGCGGGGTTTACCTATGTTTACGGCCAGTGGGGCACCGTGGAGGAGATCGCCGCCCAGACCGACGGGGCCGTCACCTCCGGCTCCTGGTT
>CANQZF010000175.1 GCA_947628265.1 uncultured Oscillospiraceae bacterium | reverse complement strand
GGGCGCTGAAGCTCCGGGACGAGCGCGGCTACACCTTCATCCACCCCTTTGACGACGAGCTGGTCATTGAGGGCCAGGGGACCATCGGATTGGAGCTCATGGAGCAGCTGCCGGACCTCGACGCCGTCATCGTTCCCGTGGGCGGCGGCGGGCTCATCTCCGGCGTGGCCTTCGCCATCAAAGCCCTCAATCCGAACGTGAAGGTCTACGGCGTCCAGGCGGCGGGGGCCCCCTCCATGGCCGACTCCCTTAAGAAAAAGGAGATCGTCCATCTGCCCTCCGTCTCCACCATCGCCGACGGCATCGCCGTGAAGACACCGGGGGAGAACACCTTCGCGCTGACAAGCGCCTATGTGGACGACGTAGTCACCGTGACGGACGACGAGATCGCCGCCGCCATTCTGGCCCTCATGGAGCAGCAGAAGCTGGTCACCGAGGGCGCGGGAGCCATCTCCGTGGCCGCCGCCATGTTCAACAAGGTCCCGGTAAAGGGGAAAAAGGTGGTATGCCTTCTGTCCGGCGGCAACGTGGACGTGAACATCCTCTCCCGGGTCATCGACAGGGGCCTTCTCATGTCCGGCCGCCGGTGTCAGCTCACCATAGAGCTGGTGGATAAGCCGGGACAGCTGGAGAAGGTGGCCGGGTGCATCGCCAGGGAGGGCGGAAACGTGGTCTCCGTCCACTACGAGCACGCCAACGAGGGCTCCGACATCAACGGCTGCTACCTGAGATTGGAGCTGGAGACCCGCAACCACGAGCACATCAAGGCCATCCGCTGCGCCCTGAAGAGCAACGGATTTAAGCTCATCGACGAATAAGGAGGAAACAAAAATGAGCAAGACCGTACATACCGACACCGCCCCCGCCGCCATCGGCCCCTATTCCCAGGCCGTCATCGCCGGCTCCCTCGTCTTTACCTCCGGCCAGATCCCCATTGACCCCGCCACAGGGAACGTAGAGGCCGTGGGCATCGAGGCCCAGACCGAGCAGATCATGAAAAATCTCGGCGAGGTTCTGAAGGCCGCCGGCTCCGACTACGCAAAGGCCGTCAAGACCACCTGCTTCTTGGCCAATATCGGGGATTTCGCCGCTTTCAACGCCGTCTACGGAAAATACTTCACCTCCAAGCCCGCCCGCAGCTGCGTGGCGGTGAAGGATCTGCCCAAGGGCGTTTTGGTGGAGGTCGAGGTCATAGCCGAGGTATGAGCCCGCACCGTTTAAGCCCGGAGGGGCGCCGTGGATAAGCTCATCAGGATCTGGGGGATCCTCACTGCGGTGTGGATGGTGCTCAGGGCCTACAAGAGCGTCTTCGACGCGGTGGGGTTCCTCACCAGGGCCAAAAAATTCCCTCCGGCGGCCCGGGAGCACACCTACGGCATCGTCATCGCCGCCCGGAACGAGGAGCGGGTCATCGGAAATTTGCTGGACAGCATCGCCCGCCAGGACTACGACCCCGCCCTCCTCCACGTCTTCGTGGTGGCGGACAACTGTACGGACGGGACCGCCGAGATTTGCCGCGCCCACGGGGCCACGGTCTACGAGCGCCGGGAGCCCGAGAAGGCCCGGAAGGGCTGGGCGCTGGAGTTCCTTTTTGACAACATTGAGCGGGACTTCGGCATCGGGAGCTTCGACGCCTACCTCTTTTTTGACGCGGACAATCTGCTCTCGTCCAACTTCGTCACCGAGATCAACCGCGCGTTCGACAGCTGCGGAGACATCGCCGTGGGGTACCGGAACACCAAGAATTTCGACACCAACTTCATCTCCGCCGCCTACGGCCTCCACTTTTTCAGCTCCATCATGAACATGCACCGCCCCAGGGCGTTTTTCGGCCTCAGCACCCACATCGCCGGGACCGGCTACGCCGTGTCCTCGGAGCTTTTGCGGGACGGCTGGCACTGGACGTGCCTTACGGAGGACACCCAGTTCTGCCTCACCCAAATCGCCCGGGGCAAAAAGATCGTCTTTTGCGAGGCGGCGGAGTTTTTCGACGAGCAGCCCTACACGATCCCCGTCATGGTGCGCCAGCGCCTACGGTGGGTGAAGGGGAGGCTTGCGTGCTTCTTCCTCCTGGCCCCCAGGCTCATCGCCGGGATCTTCAAAAACCGCGGCCGGGGGCGGATCTCCTGCTACGACATGTTCTTCTACATCGTCCCCTACGCCGTGGCCGACGCGGTCAAGTATGTCCTGAAGGCCGCGCGGTACGTGATCTCCGGCATTTTGGAGCTGGGCCTTCCGGCGCTGGTGCTGGTGTCTATTCCCGGGAAGCTCCCGGGCCTTTTGGCGGCCTTCGGCCTTACGTGGCTGAGAATGGCCCTGGGCTGCGCCTTCGTCTCCCTCCGGGAGCGCCGCCACATCCGCTGCTCCACGCCAAAGCTCATCCTCTACACGCTCCTCTACCCCTTCTTCGACCTCACCGGCATCCCCATTGCCCTCGCCGCCCTCTTCATGCGCGTTAAGTGGAAACCCATCCGCCACGACCGTGCCATCGCCATCTCCCAGCTGGAGAACGAGGGAACAAGAAAATAAAGCCCCCGGGCCGCCCCAAAAGGCGGCCCGGTTTTCGTTGATTGACAATTTCAAAAACGCCCCTCCCTTTGGGAGGGGGCAGGGGGTGGGGGTGGTGATAAACGGACCCACCCTGCCCGTCGCTGCGCTCGGGCACCCCTCCCAGAGGGAGGGACAAATGAGATTGCGGCGCAGCCGCTCCTTTTGAAAAGCCCTCCCCGCAGGGCGGGGAGGGGTAGGGGTGAGGTGAGAAACCGAAGGATTTTGAGCGCTCAGATGACCGCACCTTCTCACCTCATCCGTCGCTAACACGCCACCTTCCCCGCCTAAGCGGGGAAGGCTAAAGCGGTTGCGGCCCACGGGGCCGCTTATTTTAAAAGCCCCTCCCTCTGGGAGGGGGCAGGGGGTGGGGGCGGGTGGGTATACGGACCCACCCTGCCCATCGCTTCGCTCGGGCGCCCCTCCCGGAGGAAGGGGCAATCTACGGGGGACGGGCCGATGCGGTCATTGGCCCTTTATACCCCACCCTCCATCAATCTCTCCAAAATCTCCTTATCCGCCGGACAAAAGGCGTAATCAGGAATTTCCGAGGGGTGAATATAGCGGATGTCGGTGTGCTCCAGAAGCTGCGGCTCGCCCTGCGCGATCCGGGCGTTATACAAGGTGAGATCCACGGTCATGTCGGGGTAGGGGTGGACAAGCTCCATGAAGACGTCCCGGACCTCCACGGTGACGGCGAGCTCCTCCCGGCACTCCCGGATGAGGGCCTGGGGCTTTGTCTCCCCGGGCTCCACCTTTCCGCCCACAAACTCATAGAGCCCACCCCTTGCCTTGTGGGGCGGGCGGCGGCAAATGAGGAATTTGTCCCCCCGCCAGATAAGGGCCGCCACAACGCTGACGGGCTTTTTCGTGTCCATAAGATCGCCTCCAGAGCCATTATATACCCTCGGCGGGATTTTTCAACAAAAATCCTCCCCGGGATGACCCGGGGAGGGGAAAAAGACCGCTTTGGAAAAATGGAAGGGGAAATGGAGGTTACGGTTTATAAGGAGAGGAAAGATCGCGGTCTTTTGGGGCGTGCGCGTGACAGATGCCGGCGTTGGGACAGCCGGCGCAGGCAGAGCCGCAGGAGCTGCCGCCCTTTTTGTGGGCGCGGATCATGTTGTAGACGATGAGGGCCACGATGGCCAGGACCGCCACACCCACCAGGATAGTGGCTAAATTAGCGGAGAGGAACTCAAGCATGGGCGGCCTTCCTGTCCTTCAGGCGATTGCCGCTGGCGTCGTAGGGGTTTTTGCGGAAGAGGAGGTAGAGAATCCCCGCCAAAAGCGCCGCAGCCACCACGGTGAAGAAGTTAAAGCCGATCTCGCCGCCGATAAGGGCGGAGAACTGGTAGACGATGAGGGCCAGCACATACGCCCACAGGCACATGTAGCCGATGGCGCCCAGGGTCCACTTCCAGTTGTTCATCTCCCGCTTGATGGCGCCCATGGCGGCGAAGCAGGGGGC
>CANQZF010000174.1 GCA_947628265.1 uncultured Oscillospiraceae bacterium | reverse complement strand
TTGGAAAGGCCGATGGCCCGGACCTTGCCCGCCTTCACCGCCGCCTCCATCTGCCGGTAGCCGGCGATGTAGTTCCCGGCGGGCTGGTGGATCAGGAGAAGGTCGATGTAGTCGGTGTCCAGCCGCTCCAACGTCTTTTCCACCGCGTCGGGCTGTTCGTAGAAGGCCGGCCACAGCTTTGTCTCAAGGAAGATTTCATTACGAGGGATGCCGGAGGCCTTCATGGCCCGGCCCACGGCCTTCTCGTTCATATAGGCGTTGGCGGTGTCGATGAGGCGGTAGCCGTCCTTCAAAGCGGACAGGACCGAGGCCTCCGCCTCGTCCGGGGAGAGCATGAAGGTGCCAATGCCCACCATGGGCATACAAATACCGTTATTGAGGCCCACACAGGCTTGATTGCTCATTTTTTCTTCCTCCTTATTTAAGCTTTGCCCCATCGGAGAAGGCGTTTCCGGCCTTGTCCCCCAGGGCGTAATATTCCGCGTTCACCGGGTCGAAGAGGATGGGCGCGAATTTGCCGTGGTCCAGCTTGCCGTCCTTCAGGACCTGCTCGTCGATGCTGGCGTTCACGATCTCGCCGATAAGGATACCGTCCTCGTTGTATTTGAGGAATTTGCACTCCAACGCCATAGGCAGCTCGTCGATGAGGGGCGCGTCCACATGGGCGCTCTTGGTGGTGTGCCAACCGGCCTTCTGGAGCTTCTGCGGTTCCTTGTTGGCGGAGACGATGCCCACATAGTCCGCAGGAACGGTCTCGTCGCGGGTGGCGAAGCTCACGGTGAAGGCCCCGCGCTTTTCGATGTTCTCGGTGGTCTTGTGGGAGCTTATGGAGATCATGATCTTGTTGCCCCCGTACTGTCCGCCCCAGGCGGCGTTCATGGCGTCGGGGACGCCGTTTTCGTCGTAGGTGGCGATGATGAGCACAGGCTGGGGATATACCCAGGGCTTGGGTCCGAAATCTTTGCGCATAGCGTTTTCCTCCCGTTTTTTATGATAGTCCTATTGTATATCAGCTTTTCGCGCTTTGGAAGTCTCAAAAAGTTATAGCGTCTTAACCTCTGGTAATTACACCACCAAATTGACGATCAGCCCCGTCGCCAGGGAGAAGGCCATGACGAAGGCAATGTATAGGATAAACCGCTTCATGCCAAGGACGATTTTCAGCGCGCCCAGGTTCGTTATTTTGGTGGCGGGGCCGGTGATCATAAAGGCCGAGGCGCTGCCCATGCTCATGCCCATGGCCAGCCACTCCCGGATGAGCGGGATGGTGCCGCCGCCGCAAGCGTAGAGCGGGACGCCGATGGTGGCCGCCATCAGGACGCCGAAGCCCTCGTTGGTCTTCCCGAACAATTCCGCGAACTTATCCGCCGGGACATACCGCTGAAAGAGCGCCGACAGCAGGACGCCCAGAAGAAAATATAAGCCAGTCGCTTTGATGTTCCTGCCGAGATTAAAGAGAAACCGCAGAAACAAGTTCGGGTGGGTGTCGTGGCTGGCCCGGGGCTCAAAGCCCTCGAAGTTGAAAAAGGGCTTGTCCTTATAGACGATGTGGACCACCAAGCCCGCCACAATGCCGCAGACGGTGCAGGAAACGACGCGGATAATGAGCGCCGTGGTGCCCAAGGCCGTGGAGTACATGATGAGCTGGGGGTTCAAAAGCACGCTGGACATCATGAAGGCCGCCAGCCAGTCGTGGCGCATCCCGTGCTTTGAAAACGACGCGGCAATGGGGATGGTGCCGTACATGCAGAGCGGCGACGCCACGCCCAGGATGGACGCGGGGATCAGCCCCCAGAGGCCCCACTTCTTGTCCCGGATCTTCTCGAAGGCCCCGTGGATGGCGTCCTTGGCAAAGACCGACACCAAAGAGCCGATGACCATGCCCAGCACCCAGTACCAGAAGATCTGCCGGAGCTGGACGGTGAAGTAGTACCAGACGTAGATAAACTCCCGGCGGAGGACGTCTAATACATCACTCATCAATATTTACCAGGGTGTAGGTCCGGCTGCCAAGGCCGATCTCCTCCGCGTGCTCCAGAGTGTGGAGGCCCATCTGCCGGTCAATGCGCTGCATCAGGGCCTCACTTCCCTCGGCGGCTCTGCACAGGTCGTACGCCGCCTGGTCGATGGCCACGGGCTCCGTGGAGGCCAAAATCCCGATGTCGTGGATGTCGGGCTTGGCGGGATTGCCGTCGCAGTCACAGTCGATGGAGATGTTGTTGAGGACGCTTATGTAGATAATGCGCTCGCCCTCGCCCAGGTAATCGGAGACGGACTTGCCCGCCTCCGCCATGGACTCGGTGAAGGCCGTCTGGTCGCCGCCCCAGGGGGAGGTGTGGCTGCGGCCTCCCGTGTGGATAAGGCACTTGCCCTCCTTGGAGCCAAGGCCGATGGAGATATTCTTGATGGCCCCGCCGAAGCCCGCCATAGCGTGGCCCTTGAAGTGGGAGAGCACCACATAGGAGTCGTAATTGGCAAAGTGGGAGCCCACCAGATTGGTGGTAAGGACCGTAGGCGCGCCCTCACCGTCCACGGGCAGCTCCATAGAGCCGTCCGCGTCCAGAATGTCCACGTTGGCGATGGCCGTAAATCCGTGATCCTCCGCCACCTGCATGTGCATGGCGGTCTCGGTGCGGGAGCCGCCGTAGGCGGTGTTGCACTCGACAATGGTGCCGTTGACGGCGCGGACCACGCCCTCAATGAGCTCGGGGCGCAGATAGTTGCTGGCGGGGGGCTCGCCGGTGGAGAGCTTCACGGCCACATTCCCGGTGGGCGTCCAGCCCAGGGCCTCAAAGACCCGCAGCATTCCCTCGGAGCTTATGTCCGTGGTGAAGTAGACGACGCTCCCGGCGAGCTCCCCGCTGGAGGGCAGGTCCAGGGAGTTGACCCACTCCTTGACCTCGTCCTCAGAGGCGCCGGAGCTGAACCGCTTGCCCTCCTGCCAGTCCCCCTCCCCGGCCATTTGAGCCAAGAGCTCGCCGCTCTCGCCGAGGCCGGAGCTGGAGGAGGTGCAGAAGGGGATCACCGTCTTGCCGGTGAAGTCATTGGTTGTGACAAACTCATTGACAGGCCACGCCGCGATCCCCCACCAGATGGGGTAGCCCACGAAGACGGTGTCGTAGCTGTCCCAGTTCTCCGGGACGGCGTTTGTGAGCTCCACGCTGTTCTGGGCCGCCTCATCCTCGTGCTCACGGGATACCCGGCTGTCCCGGTTGGTCCAGTCGAGGTCGTCAGAGGTGTAGGGCTCCACGGGCTCCAGCTCAAAGATGTCCGCGCCCAGGGTGTCCGCGATGATCTGCGCCACCCGCTCGGTGTGGTCCGTGGCGGAGTAGTACACCACCAGGGCCTTCCCGCCCCCGCTGAGGGAGGAGCCGGGCACGGAAGGCACGTCCAGCGTCCCGCCGCCCGCTGTGGGGGTGCCGCCGCCGGAGGGAGATTCGCCGCCGGAGGTCGGCGTATTGGCGGAGGGCGCGTCCGTCCCGCCCGTGGGATCGCCGTCCTCGCTGTCCCCCGTCCCGCCGCAGGATACCAATGTCAGGACGAGGCAGAGGGTGAGAATGATGGAAAGCGCTTTTTTCATGTGAGGTTCCTCCTTGTGGTAAAGTGTCTTATTTTTTAAAGCTGACGATCCAGTTTAAAACGTCCGTGTCCTCAAAAATGAGGCTCCCGCCGCCGTGCTGGTTGGTGACGCCCCTTTCCCGGAACCAGGCGGCATCGGGGACGTTGAGGACGATGAGCTCGTTGATCTCATCTTCCGTCAGCCCCGCCGCCCGGTAGGCGTCCGTGAGGCCCGCGTAGGCGTCCCGGGCGCGCTGGGAGCCGTAATACTCGTCGTCCTGCCCCATGAAGATGTAGACCGCCACCCGCCTTTCCGCTAAAGGCGTGTAGGTCCCGTCCCACTGGGAGGCCACGTGGAGGTAGGCGGCATAGAGGTCGGGCCGCATGGAGACGGCCCTGGACATGGTCTCGCCCCCCGCCGAGTACCCGGCGGCGTAGACGCGATTTGTGTCCACGGGGAAAT
>CANQZF010000173.1 GCA_947628265.1 uncultured Oscillospiraceae bacterium | reverse complement strand
GCGGCGGATCGCCGTGATCCCCGACGACGTCTATTACTTCGGCTCCGCCACCACCCGGGACATGATGAAGTTTTATAGGGGCGTCTACCCCACCTTTGATTTAGAGCGGTACAAAAGGCTAAAAGAGGCCTTCCCGGCGGTGGACGAGCGGCGGCCCATCCGCAGGCTCTCCAAGGGGATGCAAAAGCAGTCGGCCTTCTGGCTGGCGCTCTCCTGCAAGCCGGACTATCTCCTTCTCGACGAGCCGGTGGACGGCCTGGACCCCGTAATGCGCCGGCAGGTCTGGAGCATCCTCATGGGGGATGTGGCGGAGCGGGGCACCACGGTGCTGGTGTCCTCCCACAACCTCCGGGAGCTGGAGGACGTCTGCGACCACGTGGGCCTTTTGAGCCACGGCAAGGTGGCGCTGGAGCGCTCCCTTTCCGAGCTCCAGGGCGGCATCGTGAAGCTCCAGATCGCCTTCAATTCCTCAAAGCCCCCGGAGCTTCCGGAGGACATAAAGGTCTTGCACGTATCGAACCTGGGGCGGGTCTACACCTACATCATCCGGGGCACCGTGGAGGAGACGGAGGAGCGGTTCAAAGTTTACGAGCCCCTTTTCATGGAGGCCCTGCCCCTGACGCTGGAGGAGATTTTTATTTACGAAATGGGAGGTGAGGACTATGCGGTCCGGGACATCGTTCTTTGATTGGACGCTCTTTAAAAAGAACGTCACCCGCTTCTGGCCCATCTGGGCGTCGTATCTCACCATATGGATATTCGTGATGCCCGTGAATTTCCTGATGATGGACATAAACAATGCCGGGGGACTGGAGATCGTCGACATCGCCTCCGCGTCCTGGGCGCATCTGTGGTTTTCCCTCTTTTACGGGTGCTTTTCCGCCATGGCGGTCTTGAGCCACCTCTATTCGCCCCGCTCCGCCAACTTCTACGGGACCCTGCCCGTCCGGCGGGAGGGGATCTTCCTCACCCAGTACCTCGCGGGCCTTTCCTTCGTGGTCGTCCCCAATATCCTGGTGGCGGCGCTGACGCTGCTCACCTTCGCGGGGACGCCTGGGGCCCTGGGCGCGGTGCTGGTGTGGCTGACCGTCGGGTGCGGCGTCTACTTCTTCTTCTACACCCTGGCGGTCCTCTGTGGGATGCTGGTGGGGCACATTCTGGCGCTTCCGGCCTTCTACGCCGCCGTAAACTGCCTTGCGTATATCGTGACGGCGCTCATCGACGCGGTGATGAACGAAATGTACAAGACGTACATGGGCCCCGGCTCCCTCGTCACGGGCGCGGTGGAGTGGCTGACGCCGGCAAGCAAGCTTAATCGCAATATGTATACCCTCCGGCAGGTGGGCGAGGCGGGCCACCTCTACCACCAGGTGCTGTTCAATGAAAACGCCCTCATCCTGGCGGCCTATGTGGGCGCCGGGGCGGTGATGGCCCTGGCGGCCTTCCTCCTCTACCGCGCCCGCCGGACGGAGAGCGCCGGGGACGTGGTGGCGGTGAGGTTCATGCGCCCGGTCTTCAAGTACGGCTTCGCGGTCTGCTGCGGCCTGGGTTTGGGATTCATGACGGGCATCATCCTGGGCGAGGGGACGCTCTCCATGAATATCGTCGTCTGGACGGCCCTGGGGTGCTTCTTTGCCCAGATGATCCTGGACAAGAGCTTCCGGGTCTTCAAAAAGTGGAAGGGCGCCCTGGCGGTGACGGCAGTGATGGCGGCGGTGCTCGCCGTGATGGCCTTCGACCTCACCGGCTTTGACACCTGGATCCCCAAGCTCGAGGATGTGGAGTCCGTGAAGGTCACCGGCCTTGGCACCGCCTCCTACATGAACGACTCGGCGGACTGGCAGACCGTGACTTTGACGGACCCTGAGCACATCGAAAAGATCCTAGAGATCCACCGGGAGGGCGTGAAGGGCGAAAGGCCTGGGTCCATGCGCGTCTCCCTGGGCCTTGTCTACCACACCAAGAGGGGGGACGTCTCCCGCACCGTCTCCTTCAGCCTGGACCCCGCCGACGCGGGTACCCCCGGCACCGCCGCCCACGCCTTTGAGGAGCTCTACGCCGACAGGGAGCTCTACTGGCGCCTCTACAACTTCGACGGCTTCGAGGCCGCCCTCCGGGAGGAGATCGGCGCCGGGAAACCCACGATCTACTACTCTAATAACAACGGCCTGGCTGAGGAGTTCGGGGATATTCTGGACCGCGACGTCTACGTGGACAAGTATCTCACCACCATCGACATCACCAGCCGCGCCAACATGGAAAAGCTCTTCGCCGCCGTGAAGGAGGACTTCTTCGACGGGAACATCTGTGTCCGCCACGTGGAGCTGCAGGGCGACTACACAAAGGAGATGTCCCTGGCCTTTGAGTGGGAGTCCCCGGACAATAAGATGACGGCCACCGGCCCCTACGACGACTACGGCGTCGCCTATTTCCAGCGCATGGAAGTGGGCATCCCCAGCACCGCCGTCAAAACCCTGGCGGTCCTAAAAGAGATCCTGCCCCAGGAGCTGGAGCTGCATGGATACACCACAGAGGGATAAGGCTGTCCGCCTGAGAGGCGGGCGGGACGCAAACGGGGGAAGAAGGTTGCCGCCTAAAGGCGGCGGATAAAATTTCTTTCCATTCTTTTGTCCCGCCAAAAGAATGGAAAGAAACAAAGGAAGAAAAGCGGCCAAGGGGCGGAGCCCCTTGGAACCCCGTTAGGTGTCCCGAAACCCTTTAGATAGTACGTTGTATCGGCGGTCCGGCTCCCGCAGTGGTGGACGATACCAATGGGAGGAACCATATCCGCGCGGGCATTGTCGTATTGACAAGCGTCTACGTCCGCGCAAGCCCGAATTATAAATTCGGGCGCCGCTGCCTGGGCGGTGGACGATGGCGGTTGCGTCTAAATATTTCCGCGCTACCTGGGTGGTTGTCGTGTGGTAATCGGTAGAACAGCGACTACGTCCGCTGGCGCTGGCGCTTCGCGCCTCGCGCCTCGCTGGTGCGGTGCGTTTCCCGCCGTAGGGGCCGCCTCTCTTGGCGGCCCGTCCCTTGTCCACCGTATCTCTCTCGTAATCCGCCGTAAGGGCCGATGACCACATCGGCCCATTCCCCCGATTTTCTTCCGGGCCCCCGATCAACGCGCAACATCCCCGTAGGGTCGGCACCCAAGGGCATTCCCTTCGGTCACCGCCCACGGCCGACCGTTTTCCGTCTCCCGGCGTACCCTCATAACCCGCCGTAAGGGCCGGACACCGTGCCGGCCCGTCTCCCGATTTCCCGCACCCGCCCCGAAAAAAGGTTTGCGGCCTTGCCGCATATTAAATCATTCGCCGCAAAATTCTGCGGCGAAAACCTTTTTCGGGGATGGCGCGTTGATTTGAAGTTGAGATGTAAACCGAGGGACGGGCCGGCCAGTGTCCGGCCCGTACGGCAGGTTTTCGTATTATAATCAAATGCTCTGATTATTACACCTCCCAAAAATTACGCCGTACGGGCCGCACACCTGGGCGGCCCGTCTCCCGTTTATTGCCATGCCCCCGAACAAAGCCGTAGGGGTCGCCGTCCTCGGCGACCCGTCCTTCAATTTATATCCCAACTGCCAATCAACGCAAAACGCTCTTGTAGGGGCCGATGACCACATCGGCCCATCCTCCAATTATCCACATATCCCCCAATAAAAATGTTTGCGGCTACGCCGCACATTAAAATTATTCGCCGCGCGTTTGCGCGGCGAAAACCTTTTTACGTCTCCACAACAAGATCCGCACTGTCAAACAGCCCCGTTGCGGCGAAATAATCCTCCTCAAGGGGAATCCAGCGGCTCTGGAAATCCTCCAGCCTCTCCGGGTCACGCTCCTTGAGGCGGGCGCGCTGTGTTTCCTTTCCCGTGCGCAGGGCGATTTTCAGGGTGTAGAAATCCCGAAGCTCCGGGTGGAGGCTGTAGGAGCCCTCTACGATGTTGATCCGGGTGACGGGGTGCTCCACGGGGGCGTCGTAGGCGAGCCTTCCGCAGTCAAAGCGCCGGGTGACGGCGGGGCGGCCGGCGGTCAGG
>CANQZF010000172.1 GCA_947628265.1 uncultured Oscillospiraceae bacterium | reverse complement strand
GGTGGTGCCCGTTATCAGCCTTTCCGTCATGATCGCCCTGGGATACCGGGGCGCGGCCCTGGTGGCGCTGCTGGCGGTGTTCGCCTCCCCCACCGCCGTGGCCTCCTCCCCCATGGCCCAGACCATGGGCGGGAACGGGCGGCTCGCGGGAGAGATCGTGGCCCTCTCCACGGCGGGCAGTATCCTCACCGTCTTCCTCTTCATCGCCGTATTTTCAAGTCTGGGACTCTTTTAAACAAAGCAAAAAACTCCCCCGAAACGCGGTCAAGGCGCTTCGGGGGTATTCTTTTGAAAAAGGGATCACTCCTCGACTTTTGTCGTGAGGAGCTTGTAGAGGAGGTTATAAAGCTGCGTGGTCTCCTCCTGGGTCAGCGGGTTGCCGCCGTTCATCCTGTCCGGGACCTGGAGGGCTCTCTCCCTGAGCTCCTCGCCGGCGGGGGTGACGGTGACGATGAGGTTCCGCTCGTCCTTCTCGGAGCGGGCCCTTGTGACAAGGCCCTTCTGCTCCATCTTCTTAAGGAGCGGCGTGAGCGTGCCGGAGTCCAAATACAGGCACTCCCCCAGCTCCTTTACGTTCACCTGCTTGCGCTCCCACATCACCAGCATGGTGATGTACTGGGTGTAGGTGAGATCAAGCTCGTCCAAGCACGGCTTGTAGCGCTTGATGATCTCCCGCGAGCTGGCATAGAGGGGAAAACACAGTTGATTTTCCAACCTCAGCGCGTCATAGTTTCTCTTGTCCATATCTTTCCTCCATATAGCGATGTTTATATGCAGCTCCCACAGAAAGGAGCCTTACGCCGATTTTAGGAGAGCCTTGAAACCAGCTCCCGGGCAAACTCCGCCGCGCCCTTGATGTCCTCCTCATTGGGACGGCCCTTATTGGCCGGGCCGAAGGAGCCCCGGCAGTGGAACTGCTTCTCGATAAGCTCCACCCCCGCCCCGTCGGTGACCTTTTTCACCGGCTTGTAGGTGGACTTCATCATGGCGGAGGTGCCGAAAAGCGCCAGCTTCCGGATTTTCAGGGCGTTATCGATGATGAAATCCTTCACGTGGCCGTCCACGTCAAAGGCGTAGTAGGAGCACCCCAGGAAAACGAGGTCCGTGGGCTCGGAGAGGGGATGGGTCAAGTTCAGAGCCTCTACCCCCAGCTCCCGGGCGACGGCCTCCGCCAGCTTTTTTGTGTTTCCGGAACGGGTATAGTAGCGCACAGCGATGTTCATAAGATCATCTCACACCTTTTTCTTTCATTTTCAAAAAGCTGTGATAGCTCACGCCCCGGCGAACCTGAAGACGACGCCCAACGCCGCCGAGACGGCGATATAGACGATGGGGTGGAGCTTTTTCAGCTTTTTATGCTGCATACACGCGAAAACCGCCGCGCAGAGAAGGATGGCGGGCCAGTCAAAGATCTTAAGAAAGCTCCCGCCGGCGTCCCCCAGGCGCAGAAGCACGTTTCTCGCCACGCTGACGCCCGCCGCCGCGATGAGGGCGGTGGAGGCGGGGCGAAGCCCCTTGAAGGCGGAGTCCACGAGCTTGGAGTCCCGGAAGCGCTGCAAAAACCCGGCGATGATGAGGATGACGATGACGGAGGGCGTGATGAGCCCTATGGTGGCGACGACGGAGCCGAGAACGCCGCCTATGTGGAACCCCACGTAGGTGGCCATGTTGACGCCCATGGGGCCGGGGGTGGACTCGCTGACGGCGATCATGGTGGTGAGGTCCGCGTCGGTAAACCAGCCGGTGGAGGCGCCCATATCCCGCAAAAACGGGATAGTGGCGAGGCCCCCGCCCACGGCGAACAGCCCGGTCTTGAAAAACTCATAAAAGAGCCGGAGTAAGACACTCATTTTCCGTCTCCCCCTCTCTTACCCCCGGGCATCCAGAGGATCACGCCCGCGACGCCGGCGGCCACGATCAGCACAGTCGGCGAGAGCACCGCGTCCAGGGCCCTCCCCCACCAGGTAGCCGGAAACGGGACAAAGCTCCCCACGGCGGCCAGAATCAGAACGGCAAGAAAAATGATAACGCTTGGCCTGTTTTTCAGAGTGGTCTTCCCCAGCTTCAGGACGCTGGAGGCAATCAGCGCCACGACACAGGCGTTGACCCCCGCCAGGGCGTTTTTCACCGCCGGAATGTCGGCAAAATTTGTCAAAAACGCGGCGATAATCATGATAATGACCAGGGACGGGAACACCACCCCCAGGGTGGCGACGACGCCGCCAAGGTTCCCCTTATATTTGCGGCCAATGAAGGTGGCGGTGTTCACCGCGATGATTCCCGGCGTACACTGGCCGATGGCGAAGTAGTCGGTGAGCTCCTCCTCCGTGGCCCAGTGGTACTTTTCCACCACCTCGCGCTGGAGCATCGGGAGCATGGCGTACCCCCCGCCGAAGGTCATGACGCCGATCTTGGCGAAGGTGAAAAACAGTCTCAAGAGCTCCATTTGTTCCCTCCCGGGTATGCCGTCACAGTTGTGTTAATATTCTAACAAACCTTTCCCAAAATGTCAAATAACAAACAATTACAATCTTATTCATCTAAAAATTTGTAAATTGAGCAACATTTTATCGCAATCTATTATGTAAGTTGTGGTAATTCGCCTCCGGGGGTTGAAAAGGGTCGAACGGAGCGTTAAGATACGGTCAGCCCAATTCACAAAGGAGGCACTATGAAAAAACTGATTACGGCGCTGCTCATGGCGGCGCTCCTTTTTACGCTCGCGCTCCCGGCCAGCGCCGCCAGCTCCTACATAAGAGACTCCTCTAAGCTCCGCGGCGCGGACTACACGGATCTGCCCGCCCTGGCCTCGGCGCTGGACACGGTTTTCTCCGGCGCGCCCAGGATGTACGCGGACGCCCGCTGCACCGCCCTGGCCCCCGCGCCCATCGGCTCGAGAAACGTGCCCCTGGGGCGGACATACTATGTCAAGAGCCCCTCGGGGTCGGTGTACGCCGGGACCTCCTGCTACATCTACGCAAACGCCGTCTACGCCACGCTCTTCGGGGATGTCCCCTACCACGGCGAGCCTGGGTCCTGGGTCCACTCCCGGCGGGTGGGCGGAAATATCGCCTCCGCCTCTTATGAGGTCTTTTCGTCTCTGGGCGTGAGGTGCGGGGCGCTTATCCGGACCACGTCCAACGCCGACGGCAGCTACAACGGCAATTCCGGTCACTCCGTCATCGTTTTGACCTATGACCGCTCCGGCATTACATACCTGGAGGGCAACGGCGACGGTAACGGCCTCATCCAGGTGACGGCGAGGAGCTGGGACACCTTCAATTCCACTACCCTCTCGGGCCGTGGGTATAAGATCAGCTTCATCGTCCAGCCCACGGACAACTACTATAAAAGTCTCGCCGCCGGGGCGGAGCAAAAGCCCTCCCAGCTCGTTGGCTACTTCTCCCGCTCCGGGGCCGGCGGGCGGTTTTCCGACGTCCCGGCGGGGGCGTGGTTCGCCTCCGGCGTCACGCTGTGCCGGGAGCTGGGGCTGGCGGAGGGCCGTGGGAACGGGGTCTTCGACCCCAATGGCACGGTGACGGTCTCCGAGGCCGTGGCCTTCTGCGCCAGGTTCCTCTCCCTCTACTACGCCGACGGGTACGACTTCACGCCAAAAAGCGGGGCGTGGTACGCGGGATATTATGAATATTGCCGCCTCTGGGGCATCGACACCGGCTTCGCGGGGCCCTTTGACGTCATCACCCGGGGGGATTTCCTCCTGCTCATGGCGAGGGCCCTCCCAAAGGAGGCCCGGGAGGACCGGGTATCCGGCGTCACCTTCACCGACGTGCCGCAAAACGCCCGGTACGCCTCGGCGGTGCGGGAGCTCACCCGCTCCGGCATCGTCTCCGGCAGCGGCGGCGGCCTTCTGCGCCCTGATCAGGGCCTCACAAGGGCCGAGGCGGTGACCTTCCTCTCCCGCATGGCGGACAAATCTCTGAGGCTGTCGGGGTAAGCCCTACGCCCCGATGATGTCCCGGAGGGCGCGCAGGGCGTTTTTGTGGCAGATTTTCTCCGCCGTGTCGAAGCCGAATTCCCGC
>CANQZF010000171.1 GCA_947628265.1 uncultured Oscillospiraceae bacterium | reverse complement strand
ATGAAGGTGTACCAGGAGTTGTTGCAGGTGTGGTAGGCCTTGGGGCCCTCCTCCCAGCAGGTGGCCACGGCGCACTTGACGCTGGGATATTCGGCCTTAATGAAGTTTATGAGCTCCGCGTCCATGTAGTAAGAGCCGGTGGACGCGGGGTAGAAGCCGAACCGCTCATGGAACTTCTCAAAGACGTCCCGGACAATGGCCTTCTTGTCCTCCATCTCGAACATCCAGATGCAAAAGTCCTTGGTCTTATACTTCTCCCGGAATTCCTTGCAGGGAAGCCCCAGAAGCGTGAGGGCGATCTCGTCCCCGTACTTTTCGTGGTGCTCCTTTGCCAGCTCCACCGCCTCGTCGTTGAAGAGGCTTGCGTAGGTCATCTGAATGGTAGTCTTGAGGCCGTTTTCGTGGGCGCAGCGCTGCTGGGTCTTGAAGATGTCCAGGCTCTCGGTCAAAAGGGCCTTTCTCCCGATGTCCTCGGCCTTGCCGTGGCCCGTCACCTTTTCGGCGTACTCCGGCACCATCTCCGGCCTATGGATGATGTTGACGACAAATTTGTCCATATGCTCCTCCCTTCCCCGTGTCCCCGGGGCACACATATTCAATATAAAAAATATACCACTCCCCTTAATTTTTGTCAATTATCCATGTATCATTGACCGGACCGCTCTTGCAATCTCCCAAAAGCTCTGGTAAAATGAGAAAAAAAGAAGGTACGGAGGGATCTTATGGACAGGCTTCTTTACGGCGCGGCGTACTACCCGGAATATGAGCCCTGTGAGCGCATGGAGGAGGACATGGAACTCATGGAAAAGGCGGGGTTCAACCTCATCCGCGTGGCGGAGTCCGCCTGGTCCACATGGGAGCCCCGGGACGGGGAGTTTGACTTCTCCATCCTCCGAAGGACCCTGGAGGCCGCAGGGCGGCACGGCCTCTCCGTCATCGTGGGGACGCCCACCTACGCCATCCCGCCCTGGCTCTACAAAAAATACCCGGACATCATGGCGGAGACCCATCGGGGGCGGGCGCTCTACGGCCCCCGGCAGAGCTTTGACCTCACCCACCCCGGCTACCGCTATCACTGCGAGCGGATCATCCGGAAGCTCCTGGAGGTCACCCGGGAGTACGACTGCGTCATCGGCTATCAGCTGGATAACGAGACGAAGCCCTACGACACCTGCTCCGAGCGGGCCCAGGGGATGTTCCGGAGGTATCTGCGGAATAAATTCGGCACGGTGGAGGCGCTGAACCGGGCGTTCGGCTTCGCCTACTGGTCCAACAGCGTCTCCAGCTTCGACGAGCTCCCGGACGCGCGGGGGACCGTCAACGCCAGCTACGGGGCGGAGTACAGCGCCTTCCAGCGGCGGCTGGTGTCGGATTATCTTTTCTGGCAGCGCACCATTGTGGAGGAATATCTGCGCCCGGGGCAGCTCGTCACCCACAACTTTGACTTTGAGTGGCGGGGGTATTGCGCCGGCCTCCAGCCGGACGTGGACCAGAAGGACGCCGCCCGGGTCCTCACTGTGGCGGGGTGCGACATCTACCACAAAGCCGCCGGGGACCTCACCGGGGAGGAGATCACCTTCGGCGGGGCCGTGGCCCGGGGGCTCCTGGAGGACAACTACCTCGTTTTGGAGACCCAGGCCCAGGGGAATTTCTCCTACCTCCCCTACCCCGGTCAGCTGCGGCTCCAGGCGTACTCCCATATTGCAAACGGCGCGGCCTGCGTGGAGTATTGGCACTGGCACTCCATCCACAACGCCTGTGAGTCCTACTGGAAGGGCGTATTGAGCCACGACATGACCCCCGGGGAGACGTACCGGGAGTGCGCCGAGATCGGCCGGGAGCTTGCGGGCCTCTCCCATAAGCTCACGGGCCTCAAGAAGGAAAACCGGGTGGCCGTGATGGTGAGCAACCGGTCCCAGACGGGTTTTAATTGGTTCCCCACCTGCGAGCCGGGCAAGACGCCGGACAAAAATTACAGCGACTATCTCATGTGGCTGTGCGGGAGCCTCCACCGGCTCAACGTGGAGTACGACATCGTCTGGGACTCGGAGCGCGACTTCGGAAAGTACGACCTTCTCGTTCTCCCCTGTCTCTACTCCGCGCCCCAGGAGCTTCTGGAGGCCATCCGGGAGTATGTCCGCGCCGGCGGACACGTTTTAGGCACCTTCCGCACCGGCTTTTCCGATGAATATCTGAAAATTTACCACGACGCCCAGCCCCACGCTCTTACGGAGGTCTTCGGCCTCACCTACGACCGCTTCACCGCCCCGGTGGGCGTGGAGATGCGGTCAGAGGAAATCGCTCTCCCCGCCGGGACCCTGGCCACGGACTGGATGGAGCTTCTGGAGGTCCGGGGCGCAAAGACTCTGGCGACCCTGGAGCATCCCCAGTGGGGGACCCACCCCGCCGTGACGGTAAACGCCTACGGCGAGGGCGGGGCGGCGTATCTGGCCTGTTGCTTCTCCCCGGAGGCGCTGGACCGGGTGCTGGAGGCGATCCTTCCCCGGCTGGGCGTCCCCGTCCCCAAAGAGCGCTACCCTCTCCTGGTCCGCCGGGGCGTGGCCCGGGACGGGGCAAAAATCACCTTCTACCTCAACTACTCCGGCAATACTTTGCCCCTCGCCGTCCCGCCTGACGCCGCGCCGCTTCTCTCCCCCTTCCCCGTGGAGCTGCCGCCCTGGGGCGTGGTTATCACGGAGGCGTAAGGATGGACGTTTTTTCCCTTTGGGAAGGCGGGCCCCTCTTGGAACTCTCCCAAGACGCCGAGCCCGTGGGGACGGACAGCGTACTGCTGGCCTCCTTTCCCTCCCTCACCGGCGTCCAAAAAGCGGCGGATTTTGGCAGCGGCTCCGGGGTCATCGCCCTCATTCTGGCCTCCCGCCGGGAGACCCTTTGCGTGGACTGCGTGGAGCTTGACCACGACGCGGCGGAGCTCTGCCGCCGGAATATCGCAAGAAACGGTTTGGAACGGCGTCTCCGGGTGCTGGAGGGCGACCTGCGCTCACTCCGGGAGGCGGAGGTGGGCAAATACCAGCTCATCGTCTCCAATCCCCCCTACCGGCCCCTGGGCTCCGGCACCTCCCCTTCGGAGGGCCGTCAGGCGGCCCGGGAGGAGCGGACCTGCACCCTCTCGGAGCTGGCCCGGTCCGCCGCCCGGCTTCTGGGGGACGGGGGGAGGCTCTGTGTGGTCTACCCCTGCTCCCGGCTTGCGCAGGCCGTGACGGTCTTCTCCCAAAACGGCCTGGAGCCCAAGCGCTTAAGGCTGGTGGCGGCGAAAATGGACGCCGCCCCGTCCCTCTTCCTTTTGGAGTGCCGGCGCGGCGGCAAGCCCGGGCTTACGGTGGAGCCCGCCCTCATTTTGAAAAATCCCGACGGCACGGACACCCCGGAGGTCCGAAAAATCTACCGTCTTGACTGAAGGAGGCACTATGGCCGGAATACTCTATCTTGTGGGCACGCCCATCGGGAACCTGGGCGACCTCTCCCCCAGAGCCCTGGAGACGCTGGGGAGCGCCGACTTCATCGCGGCGGAGGACACCCGCGTGACCATGAAGCTTTTAAACCACTTCGAGCTCAAAAAGCCCCTCGTCAGCTACTACGAGCACAACAAGGCCGAGAGCGGGAAGAAAATTTTGGAGCGCCTTCTCGCCGGGGAGACCTGCGCCCTGGTGACGGACGCCGGGATGCCGGCCATCTCCGACCCCGGGGAGGACCTGGTGCGGCTGTGCGCCGAAAACGGCGTGGAGGTCCGGGTGGTTCCCGGCCCCTGCGCTCTGGTGTCCGCCCTGGCGCTGTCGGGCCTCAGCACTGGCCGCTTCACCTTTGAGGGGTTTTTGTCCGTCAATAAGAGCGCCCGGTTTGAGCACCTGGACGCCCTACGCACGGAAAAGCGGACCATGATCTTCTACGAGGCCCCCCACAAGCTCCTCGCCACCCTCCGGGATATGCTGGAGGTCCTGGGGGACCGGCGCATTTCCCTCTGCCGGGAGCTTACGAAAATACACGAGGAGGCCCTGCGCACCACTCTCTCCGGCGCTCTGGAATACTACGCCGAATTGTAGCCCCGGGGCGAGTACGTC
>CANQZF010000170.1 GCA_947628265.1 uncultured Oscillospiraceae bacterium | reverse complement strand
CCCTACCCCTCCCCGCCCTGCGGGGAGGGCAAAAAGGAGCGGCCCCCCGGGCCGCTTATTTATATCCCCACCCCCTGCCCCCTCCCAAAGGTAGGGACTTTTCAACGTACCCACCCCCAATCAACGCCGTAAGGGCCGATGCCCACATCGGCCCGTCCCCCCCGTTCCGCAAACATTCCGTTTTTATCGCCCCCCCCAATCCCGCAACCCTATTCGGGCCGATGTGGTCATCGGCCCCTACGAAAACCTTATTCGTTTTACGATACCCCCCATTTCCTCCTTGCCATCACGGGGAAATGGTGGTAAAATAAAAGCGAAAACTAAAACGCTTCATTTTGGAGGTTTTCGGATGAACATTACAAAGGACATTAAATACGTGGGCGTCAACGACCACAAGGTGGACCTCTTTGAGGGGCAGTACGTGGTCCCCAACGGGATGGCCTACAACTCCTACGTCATCCTGGACGACAAGATCGCCGTCATGGACACCGTGGACCGGAGCTTCACCCACGAGTGGCTGGACAACCTCACCGCCGCTCTGGACGGGAGACGCCCCGACTATCTGGTGGTCCAGCACATGGAGCCCGACCACTCCGCCAACATCACAAGCTTCATGAAGGCCTACCCGGAGGCGGTGATCGTCTCCTCCCAAAAGGCCTTCGCCATGATGCGCAACTTCTTCGGCACGGAGTTTGAGGACCGCCGGATCGTGGTGGGCGAGGGGAGCACCCTGGAGCTGGGCCGCCACACCCTCACGTTCGTCACCGCCCCCATGGTCCACTGGCCCGAGGTTATCGTCACCTACGATAGCCTGGACAAGGTGCTCTTCTCCGCCGACGGCTTCGGCAAGTTCGGGGCCCTGGACGTGGAGGAGGACTGGGCGTGCGAGGCGCGGCGGTATTATATCGGCATCGTGGGCAAGTACGGCGCCCAGGTCCAGGCGCTTTTGAAAAAGGCGGCGGGGCTGGACATTCAGATCATCTGCCCCCTCCACGGGCCGGTGCTCACGGAAAATCTGGGCTACTACCTGAACCTCTACAACATCTGGTCCGGCTACGCCGTGGAGAGCGAGGGCGTGGTCATCGCCTACACCTCCGTCTACGGCCACACGAAGAAGGCCGTGGAGCTTTTAGCGGACAAGCTCCGGGAGCGCGGCTGCCCCAAGGTGGTGGTCACGGACCTTGCCCGCTCCGACATGGCCGAGGCGGTGGAGGACGCCTTCCGTTACGGGAAGCTGGTGCTTGCCACCACCACCTATAACTCGGAGATTTTCCCCTTCATGCGGGAGTTCATCAACCACCTCACCGAGCGGGGCTTCAAAAACCGCACCGTGGGCCTCATGGAGAACGGCTCCTGGGCCCCCCAGGCCGCCAAGGTCATGAAGTCCATGCTGGAGGGCTGCAAGAACATCACCTGGACCGACACCACCGTCCGCGTCCACTCCGCCCTCAATGACGACAGCAAGGCGCAGATAAATGCCCTGGCGGAGGAGCTCACCCGGGACTACGTGGCCCAAAACGGCGAGACCGCCAACAAAAACGACCTCACCGCCCTTTTCAAGATCGGCTACGGCCTCTATGTGGTCACCTCCAACGACGGCAAGCGCGACAACGGCCTCATCGTCAATACCGTGAGCCAAGTCACCAGCACCCCCAACCGCGTGGCCGTCTGCATAAATAAGGATAACTACTCCCACCACATCATCAAGCAGACCGGGAAGATGAACGTAAACTGCCTTTCCGTGGAGGCCCCCTTCTCCGTTTTCGAGTGCTTCGGCTTCCGCAGCGGACGGAACGTGGACAAGTTCGAGGGCTGGGAGACGCTGCGGAGCGATAACGGCCTTGTGTTCCTGCCCAAATATATCAACTCCTTCATGTCCCTGAAGGTGGAGCAGTACGTGGACCTGGACACCCACGGCATGTTCATCTGCTCCGTCACCGAGGCCCGGGTCATCTCGGATAAGGAGACCATGACCTACACCTACTACCAGCAGAACGTCAAGCCCAAGCCCAAGACCGAGGGGAAGAAGGGCTGGGTCTGCAAGGTCTGCGGCTATGTCTACGAGGGCGAGGAGCTGCCCGAGGATTTCGTCTGCCCCCTGTGCAAGCACGGCGCGGCGGATTTTGAGCCCATCGGTTAAATTGTTTATTCATTTTCGAAAGGAGATCATCATATGAAATACGTTTGCACCGTCTGCGGCTGGACCTACGATGAGGAGCTGGGCGACCCCGATAACAACATCGACCCCGGCACCAAGTTCGAGGACCTCCCCGAGGATTTCGTCTGCCCCATGTGCGGCGTGGGCAGAGAGGATTTTGTGGAACAGGAATGAGCTGGCTTGAAAGGCCCCCGAAGGGGGCCTTTCAATGCCAAGGGGATACGTGCGGAAGCCCCCGCGTGAATTTTGCGAAATTCACGCGGGGGCTTCCTGCTGTTTTGCTCCGCGCACGGCCCGCAGGGCCGCACACTCCGCAAAACAAAAGGGATTTTTTGCGAGGCAAAGCCCCGCAAAAAATATTGAATTAAGGGACGGGGTTCGTCTGCCCCCCTAATCAACGCGGAAACCCACTGTAGGGGCCGCCACTCCTGGCGGCCCGTTTCCCGATTTTCGCATTGCATCAAAATCGCCGTAAGGGCCGGACACCGTGCCGGCCCGTCCCGGACTTGCGCGTGATGCCCGCAAAAATCAAGGCTTGTTTTGCGCTCTTGGGCGTCTTGGGGGGCCCTCCCGGGGGACATCCACAGTGACGCCCAGCGACTCAAGATATTCGTCGCGCCCGAGCAAAAAATCGGTGGGGACATCCAGCAGGTCCGCGATCCTGACGAGCAAATCAAGGCTCGGCTCGCGGCAGCCGTTTTCATAGTTTTGCAGCGTCCGCAAGGATATGTCAAGGCGGTCCGCCTCCGCCTGAAGGGTGAAGTTGCGGTAGATCCTCGCCGCCCGGAGCCGGTTATTGAACATTTTAAACACCTCCCGAAATAGTACTTGATATATACCCATATTGTACGTTATATTAAGGATAAATTATATACTCAATATGGGAATATAGCTTTCGGCGGGGGAGGAAGTACGAGCGGAACAGGGGAGGGGGGAGAAAGGTAATAGTGAAGAGTGAAGAGTGAAGAGTGAAAAAGTGGGCCGCCGGGGCGGCCCGGGAGAACAGAGCGTTCCCTACGTTCCCCTTGACTTTTCCGGTGGGAGGTCTATACTATCCTAAGACAGTACTGAACCAAGAGGGCTATACATATGACCATCAAAGAACTGAAAATCGGAGAGAGCGGGCGGATCACTGTTGTGGGCGGGGAGGGCGCGCTTAGGCAGCACTTCCTGGACATGGGCGTCACGCCGGGGACGGACGTGACGGTGGTGAAATTCGCGCCCATGGGGGACCCGGTGGAGCTGAGAGTGCGGGGCTATGAGCTGACGCTGCGTTTAGACGACGCCGGGAAAATTGAGGTGGAAAAGACGGAGACCGCCGCCGGAAAGCCGGAGAGCCGGCTCCAACGCCGGCCTGTGGCGCACCCCTATTTCGGTGAGCCCGGCGTCCACCATGAGAAGGCCACCGAGAACCCCCTGCCGGAGGGCCACATTTTGACCTTCGCCCTGGTGGGCAACCAAAATAGCGGCAAGACCACCCTCTTCAACCGCCTCACCGGGGCCAACCAGCACGTGGGCAACTTCCCGGGCGTCACGGTGGACCGGAAGGACGGCGCCATTCTGGGCCACCCCGACACCTCCATCACGGATCTGCCCGGCATCTACTCCATGTCCCCCTACTCCAGCGAGGAGGTGGTCAGCCGCCGCTTCGTGCTGGAGGAGCGCCCGGACGCCATCATCAACATCGTGGACGCCACCAACATCGAGCGGAACCTCTACCTCACCATGCAGCTTCTGGAGATGGACCGGCCCATGGTGGTGGCCCTCAACATGATGGACGAGCTCACGGGCAACGGCGGCTCCATCGACGTAAACGCCATGGAGGCGCGGCTTGGCGTCCCGGTGGTCCCCATTTCGGCGGCGAAAAACGAGGGCCTGGAGGAGCTCATCACCCACGCCCTCCACGTGGCGAAATACCAGGAAAAGCCGGAAAAGGTGGATTTTTGCGCCAAGGACGCCTTCGGCGGCGCGGTCCACCGGTGCCTCCACGCCGTGGTGCACCTCATCGAGGACCACGCGGAGAGCTCCGGCGTCCCGGC
>CANQZF010000169.1 GCA_947628265.1 uncultured Oscillospiraceae bacterium | reverse complement strand
TGGCCCGGAAGCTGGGCTTCGAGGTCCGGGGCGACACGTATTTCAACGTCCGAAGCTCCAACACCCTGGCGGTGCTCACGGGGCTCCGGCTCAAGTCCGCCGCCCTGGATTTCACCATGAGCGCCGCCGACGTGCGCTCCCTCAGGAAATACACGGACTCGGAGCTGGTGGTCTACGGGCGGATGCCCCTGATGTACACCGCCGGGTGCCTCATCAAGGCCCAGGCGGGGGTCTGCTCCTGCGACAGCTTCACCGGCTTTGCCGACGCCCAGGGCTTCATGTGCCCGGTCACCCGGGCCTTCGGGTGCAGGAACATCGTTTGGAGCTCCCAAAAGCTCCACCTGGCCCCCCGCAGCCGGGAGTACCTGACGGCGGGACTCTGGGGCGTGCGGCTCAATTTTACCACCGAAAACGCGGACGAGTGCGTCCGCATCACCCAGCGGTACCTGGAGATGGGTACATACGAGCCCTCTACCACAACACAAGGAAAGTTTTAGCTGGCTTGAAAGGCCGTCCCGGCCTTTCGACGTCAAGGGGAAAATACTATGATCATTCTCGCGTCGGCCTCGCCGAGAAGGCGGGAGCTGCTTCTCAAAATGGGCATTGACGAATTTGAAATACGGCCCTCCTCCCATGAGGAGCCCTACGACAAGTCTCTCGGCCCGGAAAAAGCGGTGGAGCGCATCGCCCTTATGAAGGGCCGGGACATAGCCTCCGGGGCGGAGGCCGGCGACATCGTGATCGCCGCCGACACCCTGGTCTTTCTGGACGGGGAGCCCCTGGGCAAGCCCAGGGACGATAAGGACGCCGTCAGGATGCTCTCGGCCCTCTCCGGGCGGGAACACCGGGTCATTACGGGCCTGGCCGTCCTCTCCCAGGGGGCGGAGCGGGTCTGCCACGCCGTGACGCGGGTGCGGTTTCTCCCCCTGACGAAGGAGGAGATCGACTGGTACGTCCGCAGCGGCGAGCCCATGGACAAGGCCGGGGCCTACGGCATCCAGGGCCTGGGCGGTCTTCTGGTGGACTCCATCGACGGGGACTACTACAACGTGGTGGGGCTTCCCGTGTCGCGCCTTGCCGCGATGCTGAGGGAGGCCGGCTTTAACGTTTTTTCAAGGGTGAAGTAAATTGAAGGAATTCATATCGAAAAAGGGAATATACATCGCCATCGCCGCCATTTTGGTGGCCATCGCCGCCGCCGTCACTGTGGCGGTCACCGGCGGGCACGCGGGCTTCGCATCCCTCCTCTCCGAGCCCTTCTTCAAGCCCGTGAAGAGCGCCCTCACCTCCCTTGTGGGCTCCCTGGAGCACGCCTACGACTACATCTACCGCTATGACGAGATGGAGGCGGAGAACCAGCGCCTCCGGGCGCGCATCGCGGAGCTGGAGCGGGACTACCGGGAGTACACCGAGATCAGCGAGGAGAACGCCCGCCTCCGGGCCCTGCTGGGCTTCGCGGGGAGGCACGAGGACCTGGTGATGGAGCCGGTGACCGTGGTGTCCTGGACGGCCTCCAACTTCTCCTCCTCCTTCACCATCAGCAAGGGCTCCTCCTCCGGCGTGGAGCTCTACGATCCTGTGGTCACGGAGAACGGGTACCTGGTGGGCCAGGTGACCAGCGTCACCTCCACCTCCGCCACGGTCACCACGGTCATCGACACCTCCCTGCGCATCGGGGCGCTTATCTCCGAGGGCGGCGTCACGGGGGTGCTCTCCGGGGACTACGACCTCTTCCGGTCCGGCCTTATGAAGCTCTCGTACCTCGGCGAGGACGGCAGCCTTATCATCGGCAGCACCGTGGTGACCTCCGGGTCCGGGGGCGTCTACCCCGCGGGATTGGTGGTGGGGACCATCAGCGGCATCGCGGTGGGCTCCTCGGGCCTCGATCCCTACGCCATCGTGGAGCCCTCGGCGGACATATCCGGCGTCACGCATGTCTATGTGATTACGGATTTCGCCGTCAACGAATAAGGAGGGGCCATGTCGGAAGGTAAACGAAGGGCCGCTGTGAAGATCTTTATTTTAGGCCCGTATCTTGTGCTTCTCTATCTCCTCCAGGCCACGGTGTTCCCCCGGGTCCTGCTTTTCGGGGCCAAACCCATGATCCTGCCCCTGGCGGCGGTGGGCGTGGCGCTCTTCGGCGGGTGCGTGGAGGGCGGCGTCTTCGGCCTCTTCGCCGGGATGCTCATGGACCTTGCCTGCAACCAGCCCACGGTGGAGTTCACCCTCCTTCTCACCTTCACCGGGCTTTTGCTGGGGACGTTGTCCGACACCGCTTTGGTCCAGGGGTTCCCCTCCTTTCTCCTCTCCGCCGTGGCGGAGCTGGTCCTCTGCTCGGCCTTTCAGGTGCTGATCCTCGCCGTGCTCCGGGGCGCGCCGCCCATGCTCTTACTGGGCGCCGCCCTTCGGCAGTGCCTGAGCTCCTTAGTCTTCGCCATTCCGTTTTATTATATCTCCCGCTTTTTGAGCCGTATCATGTGAGGATGACAGAAAATGGATAAATTTATCAAAACCTCCCGGATCGTGGCCCTGGGGCTGGCGCTGGCCATTCTCCTTTCGGTGTACGGGCTGACGCTCTACCGCATCCAGGCCATCGACACCGAGGCGATTTTGGACGAGCCGGCCAACCTTGTGGTCACGACCTGGAAGATCTACGCCGCCAGGGGCTCGCTTTTAGACCGCAACGGCGTGCTTCTCAGCTCCGACAGGACCGTTTACGACGTGCGTATCTCCCGGGACATCCTGCTCCAGCAGCCGGACCGCAACGAGATCGTCTTAAAGCTCATCCGCGCCGCCGTAGCGTACGGCGTGGCGTACACGGACTCCTTCCCCGTCACCATGTCCGCGCCCTTCGAGTATCTGAGCGGCATGAGCTCCAACCAGCGCTACCGGCTTCGGCAATACTTTACCTATTTTTCCACTACCCTGGGGGTCACGGACCCCGATGATCCCAACGTCACCGCCACCGAGCTTGTCTCCTGGATGCGGGAGCACTACGGCATCGACTACACCGTCACCGGCGAGGACGCCAGGAAGATCATCGGCGTGCGCTTTGAGCTGGAGATCGGCGCCATTCTGGGCACCAACGACTACGTCTTCGCCACGGACGTGCCGGAGGAATTCGTGAGCTACATTTCGGAGCTGAACCTCCAAAGCGTCAGCGTGGACACCCGCTCCGTCCGGGAGTACCACTCCGGCTGCGCCGCCCACCTTCTGGGCTACGTGGGGGTCATGACGGACTACCAGTATGAGAACAAATATAAGGAGCTTGGCTACCCCTTGAACTCCCAGGTGGGCCAGATGGGGGCCGAGGCCGCCTTTGACGAATACCTCCACGGCCGGGACGGGTCCGTCACCGTCTACACCGACGAGAACGGCGCCGTGGTCCGGCAGGTGGTGAATTCCGAGGCCCAGGCCGGCAACAACGTGTATCTCACCGTGGACATCGGCCTGCAGAAGGTGGCCGAGGACTCCCTGGCCTCCACCATCGCCCAGCTCAACCAGGACCGGATGGAGGAATACGAGCAGGCCCTGGCGGACGGCAAGGACGTGAAGGAGCCGGAGAAGGCCAACGGCGGGGCCATCGTGGCGGTGGATGTGCGGACCGGGGAGGTCCTGGCCATGGCCAGCTACCCCACCTTTGACCTCTCCACCTTCTATGAGGACTACAACTCCCTGGTAAACGACCCCATGAGCCCCCTGCTGAACCGTGCCACCTACGGCAACTATAACCCCGGCTCCACCTTCAAGATGGTCACCGCCCTCGCGGCGCTGCGCACCGGGACCGTCACCCGCTGGACCACCATCCGGGACGAGGGCGTCTTCATGGAATACGCCGAGCAGGACTTCACCCCCACCTGCTGGATCTACCCCTACAACCACGGGGATCTGGATATTGTGGGGGCCATCGAGCAGTCCTGCAACTACTTCTTCTACACCGTGGCGGACAGGATGGGCATCAGCCGCATCGCCGAGACGGCGCGGCTCTTCGGCTTCGGGGAGCACACCGGCATCGAGATCGGCGACGACACCGGCGTCGTGGCCTCCGTGGAGTCCAAGCGGGCCCTTCTAAACGAGGGGTGGTGGAGCGCCGACACGATCTTAGCCTGCATCGGCCAGGGCCTCAACCTCTTCACCCCGGTACAGCTGGCAAACTACGTATCCACCATCGCCAACGACGGGACACGGTACGACCTCACG
>CANQZF010000168.1 GCA_947628265.1 uncultured Oscillospiraceae bacterium | reverse complement strand
CATGAGTCCCCCGGCCTCCCGGCGCTTGCTGGATATAAAAACCAGGGAGATACAGCTTTTCCGCCACTGCCTGTCAAGCCAGTCGGCGATGGCGCTGAGCACCCGGTATATGAGGCTTCCATGCAGGATCTTCCTCACTTTCCCGCCTCCTTATTGAGTAGTTTTCTGACGGCCCCCACCGCGAGCCTCGCCTCCTGGAGCCCCAGGGCCCAGGTGAGAAGGGCGTAGACCGCCACCCCCGCCGCCGCAGGAATACACAGCGTCAGGAGCTTTCCTGCCCGCCCCTCTAAAAGGCTCTCGGCGAAATACGCCGCCGCCCCCATGAGGGCCGAGCACAGGAGGAGCTTTCCGAAATCGAGAAGAAATTGTTTATCAAAGAACCAGCCGCCCCGCTTTTTAAGGGGGAGGGCCAGGACCACGGCGTTGACGGCGAAGGAGACGGCGGAGGCCACGGCGATGCCCGCCACGTCCAGCACCGGCGTCAGGACCGCGCACAGGACCACGTTCACCCCGATGGACGCCGCCCCGGCGATGAGCGGCACCCGCCCGGACTGCCCCGCGAAATAAGCTCTCGAAAGCACCGCCTGGAGGGCGTAGCCGATCATGCCAAGGGACATGAACCGGAGGGCCCGGGAGGTGATGGACACGGAAAATTCATCAAACTCCCCGCCGCCGTAGATAAAGCTCACTAAGGGCCGTGCCATGACGAAGAGCCCCACGGTCATGGGGATGACCACAAAGAGGGTGGTGTGGGTGGAGGCCCGCAGCGTCTCCCTGAGCGCCCCGCCGTCCCCCTGGGCGCTCTCCCGCGTAAGACGCGGGAAGATATAATTGGTCACCGACAGCACGAACACCCCGGCGATGACGGTGTAGAGGTTGTAGGCCAGCTCCACGGCGCTGACCCCCGCCCCCTCAAAGAGCCGGGAGCCGAAGTTGGAGTTCACCGTCTGGTTGATGGGCAGGACCCAGGTGCTGACCATCACGGGCAAAAGAAGCCGGAAGACCTTCTTCATGTCGTCGTTTTTCACGGACAGGGAGGGGTAGAAGCGAAAGCCCTTTTTCCGGAGGGCCGGGATCTGCACCAGCGCCTGGAGGGCCCAGGCGATGAGAAACGCCACGGCGAGGCCGTAAATGCCGTATTTCTCATTGAGGGTCAGGTAGTAGACGATGACCGCCAGGTTGGAGATAAGGCTGATGGCCGCCGGGATGTTGAACTCGTCAAAGGTCTGCAATACCCCCACGAAGCAAAAGGCGAGGCCCGTGAAGAGCACCGTGGGCATCATGATCCGGGTGAGGCCGGCGCACAGGGCGGCGGTGTCGGCGTCGTACCCGTCGGCGAAAACGGAGGTCAGAAAGGGGGCGAAGACGGTCCCCAAAACGGTGAGCACGGCGCACAAAAGGGCCATCACCGTCATGAAATTCCCGGCGAAGCGGAAGGCCTCCTTTTTTCCCCGCTTTTCCAGCACCTCCCCCAACACCGGGATGAGGCAGGCGGAGATGGCGGAGGCGAAGACGGTGTCGAAAAAGACCCGGGGGATGCGGCTGGCGGTGAGGAAAGCGTTGGCCTCCGGGCCGCTGCCGTAGTTGACGGTGAGGAGCCGGTCCCGCAAAAGCCCCAGGACCTTGCCGCCCAGGGTGATGACCATCATGAGCCCCACGGTCCACACCGCCCCGCGCTTTTTCTTCCCCATCTCCTCACCTCATTTTTTCCCGTTTTTCACACGTAAACTACATTATACCAAAAACATCCCCCGATTTCAAGTGCGGCGGACAATCTTGGCAAAGTGTAAACATGAATTTACTGTAAACATTAATTTTTCCAAGACCCTTTTCAATATATCCCAATTCGTGTATAATGAATTTTCAGAAAAAACCGGCGGGGGGATGAAAATGAGCAAAATTCTGATCGTGGAGGACGACGGGGCCATCGTCCGGAACCTCTCGGACTTCCTCCGGGGGGAGGGCTTCGAGGTGAAGGCCGCCTCCGGGCAGGGGGAGGCGCTGGAGCTTGCCGGGAACGGCTTTGACCTGGCGCTTTTGGACGTGTCTCTTGCCGACGGCAACGGCTTTGCCCTCTGCTCGGCCCTGAAGCGGGACTACGATATGCCCGTCATCTTCCTCACCGCCTCCGGGGACGAGTTCTCCGTGGTGACGGGGCTGGAGCTGGGGGCCGACGACTATATCGCCAAGCCCTTTCGCCCCCGGGAGCTGGTGAGCCGCATCCGCTCCGTCCTGCGCCGCGCCGGAAAGTCCGGGGCGGTCATGGAGCTGGGCGCCCTCCGGGTGGACACGGAGAAGGCGCAGGTGACGAAAAACGGGCGGGAGCTCTTCCTCTCGGCTCTGGAATACAAGCTCCTCTTGGTGTTCCTCAATAACCGGGGCGCGGTGCTCAGCCGCGCCAAGCTCCTGCAGGAGATCTGGGACGCCTCCGGGGATTTCGTCAACGACAACACCCTGACGGTCTATATAAAGCGGCTCCGGGACAAGATCGAGGACGATCCCGGGGACCCCCAAATCATCAAAACCGTCCGGGGTCTGGGATATAAGGTGGGAAAATGAGAGAGATTTCTCGAAACGCCTCCCTCCGCCGGGAGCTTCTGGCCTATGCGCTCTTAGGGGCCGTTTTCACCACCCTGGGCTTTCTCGTAAGCCCCGGAGCGGGGTTCGTCGCGGCGGCACTGGCGGTGTCGGCGGCGGCGCTGACCTACTATTTCTCCTGGCGGCGCTGCCGGCGCATGGGGGAGCTGGCGGAGGAGCTGGACCGCATCCTCCACGGCGGGGAGCGCTACGACCTGGACCGGTTTTCCGAGGGGGAGCTGTCCATCCTCCAGTCGGAGCTCTCGAAGCTCCTCATCACCCTTCGAAGCCAGGCGGAGGAGCTGGGGCGGGACAGGGCGTATCTCGCGGACTCCCTGGCCGACATCTCCCACCAGCTGAAAACGCCCCTGACCAGCGTGAACCTGGCCCTCTCCATGCTCTCCGAGCCCGCCCTCTCCGACGAGCGGCGGCTGGAGCTGACCCGGGACATCTCCGGGCAGCTGACGCGCCTGGAGTGGCTGGTGTCCGCCCTGTTGAAGCTCTCGCGCCTGGACGCGGGGACGGCAAATCTCACGGCGCGGCAGGTGACCCTCGACGCCCTGGTGGACGCCGCCGCCTCGCCCCTGCTCATCGCCATGGAGCTGCGGGGCGTGGAGCTTGCGCGAAAAATCGACCCCTCGGCCGGGGCGCTGGTGGACCCGGCCTGGGCGGCGGAAGCCATTGGAAATATGTTGAAAAACTGCGTGGAGCACACCCCCGCCGGGGGCCGCGTCACCGTGGAGGGCCGGGAGAACGCCATCTTTTCGGAGCTTGTGATCTCCGACACGGGCCCGGGCTTCGACCCCGAGGACCTGCCACACCTCTTTGAGCGCTTCTACCGGGGGAAAAACGCCGGACCCCAGAGCGTGGGCATCGGCCTTGCCTTAGCCCGCCAGGTCATCCAGTCCTCCGGCGGCACGGTAAAGGCCGAGAACGGCCCCCGGGGCGGAGCAAAATTCACGGTGCGGTTTTATAAGTCCACTGTCTGAAAACCTGTCTAAAGTGACATTATTGTAATAAAAAAGTCACCGGCCCGTCACCGCCGCCTTGTATAATGGGCGCAAATCCGTAAAGGAGGCGTTTTTATGGAGATATTGCGGGTGGAGAACCTCACCAAGATCTACGGCTCCGGAGAAAACGAGGTCCGGGCCCTGGACGGGGTCTCCTTCAGCGTGGAAAAGGGGCAGTTCGTGGCCATCATCGGCCCCTCCGGCTCCGGGAAGTCCACGCTTTTGCACATTCTGGGCGGGGTGGACACCCCCACCTCCGGCAAGGTCTACATGGACGGGCAGGACGTCTACGCCAAAAACGACACGGAACTCGCCATCTTCCGGAGACGCGAGGTGGGGCTCATCTACCAGTTTTATAACCTCATCCCGGTCCTGGACGTCCGGGAGAACATCACCCTCCCGGTGCTGATGGACGGGCGGCGGGTCAATGAGGAGCGCTTAAAGGAGCTTCTTGACATTCTTGGCCTTGTGGGGCGGGAGAAGCACCTACCCAACCAGCTCTCCGGCGGGCAGCAGCAGCGGGTCAGCATCGGCAGGGCCCTGATGAACGCCCCGGCGGTGGTGCTGGCTGATGAGCCCACGGGAAATTTGGACTCCCGGGCCAGTCAGGAGATCGTGGACC
>CANQZF010000167.1 GCA_947628265.1 uncultured Oscillospiraceae bacterium | reverse complement strand
GATGTTCTTGATGCCGCTGAGCATCAGGATGCCCACGTAAATGAGGGCGGCGGAGGTGGCGGCGGCGGGGATGATGGCGGCGATGGGGCTGATGAACATGCAGGCCAGGAACAGGATGCCGGTGGTGAGGGCGGTGAGGCCCGTGCGGCCGCCGGCCTCCACGCCGGAGGCGGACTCCACGAAGGTGGTGACGGTGGAGGTGCCGGTGCAAGCGCCCACCACAGTGCCGATGGCGTCGGACAGCAGCGTCTCACGCATCTTGGGCATGTTGCCGTCCTTGTCGGTCATGCCGGCGCGGTTAGCGGTGGCGAGGACGGTGCCGATGGTGTCGAACATATCGATGATGCAGAAGGTGATGACCAGGAGAATGACGGTGCCCCAGCCGATGGAGAAGAGGGTGTTGAAGTCAAACTTGAAGAGGGTGGTCTTGGCCATATCGCTGAAGGGAGGCAGCCAGGTGGCGGTCTTCAGGCCCGCGAAGGGGTTCTGCTTCAGGAAGATGGCCTGCCCGGCCCAGTTGAGGACGGAGGCGCCCAGCATACCCACCAGCACCGCGCCCTTCATCTTGTAGTGGGCCAGGACGATGATGAGGAAGAGGCCAATGAACATGGTGGCCACGGTGAGGACCATGGCGGGCCAGTAATCGCCCAGGGTGTCCTTGGCGGAGCTGGCGGACAGCGCGCCGAAGAAGTCACGCATGACGTAATACTCGCCGGCGGCGCCCTGGCCGGCGTTGGAGCCGAAGCCGATGTTCATGAGCATGAGGCCGATGCCGGGGCCGATGCCCAGGCGCACGCCGAGAGGAATGGCCTCCACGATCTTCTGACGGATGTTGAAGATGGAGAGGAGCACGAAAACGATGCCCTCCACAAGGATGATGCACAGGCCCGCCTGAAGACCGGCCAGCATGGAGCATCCGGCGGCGCCGGCGATCTGGGCGATGACCACGGCGAAGTAGGAGTTAAGTCCCATGCCGGGGGCCAGAGCGAAGGGCTTATTGGCCAAAAACGCCATGCAGAACATAGCCACGGCGGAGGCAAGGCACGTCGCCATAAAGACGCCGTTCCAGGCCGCGAACCCGTCGTCACCGAACCCGCCAAAGGCGCCCTGGCCGAAGCCGACGATGAGGTTGGGGTTCAAGGCGATGATGTAGGCCATGGTCATGAAGGTGGTAAGACCGGCGACGATCTCTGTCCGCACGGTGGTACCGTTTTGCTTGAGCTTGAACAGTTTCTCCATATTGTCCCCTCCATTTAAGATTTATCCAACGGGCCCAAAAACAAAAGCGACGTGAAAAAATCGGGAAAACGCCGCCTTTTCACGTCCGAAGATTCTGATGCCCCTTGAATATTGGATGACAGGGATAATATAGCACAATCAAAGCCAAAATTCTACAGTATTTTTTCCGTTTGTGAACAAAAAAAGAACATTTTGGAACATTGCCCAATAAAACCGCGAAACGGGCCCGGGACTTGTACATTTTTCCCGTAAATGTGCCTCCCCCGCTTTTGCCGGGGGAGGCGGTTTTTATAGAAAACGCTCCAGCATCCGCCTGAGGGCGGCGGCGTGGGCGCGTTCCCGTTCCGCCAGCTCCTGAAAGAGGGGGTCCGGGCCGAACTCCGAAAGCCGCCTCGCGTTTTCCGTCTCCGCCAGATACGCCTCCCGCACGGCCCCCGCCAGAGAGGGGGCGCTGGGGTGGACGGCCGGCGCGGCCCAGGTGTCCCCGGTCAGGAGGAAAAACTCGGTCTGGAGCCGCCTTTCCGTGTCGGCCTCCTCCCGGGAGAGCCTCCGGAAGGTCCGCTCCGCCTCGCTCCCCCGGGTCTTCATGGCCAGGAGCGCGTAAAGCCCCCCGGCGGCGGAGGCGTTTCGTATGAACCGCGCAAGCCGAGCCGGCGCCGGGTCCTCCGGCGCGCCGCCGCCCTCTGAAGGGGCGCGGACCCTCTCCCAGACCCGCGCAAGGCCCGCAAGGTCCAGGGCCTCATCCGTCTCCATCTGATCACCGCTTTTCGATTTCATAGCGGGTCGCCCCGCAGCCCATACTATGCCGCCCCGCCCCCCGTGGACACAAAAATCCCCGGACCGCTTTGGCGGTCCGGGTAAAAGGGGTCTGAGGGCAAATGTCAGCCCATAAGCTCTTCCAAAAATTCGGTGATCATCTCCTGGAGGAGGTTGTAGGCCACGTAGGGGCGGTCATAGAGCTCCACGTAGTCGGCGTACCCGGCCTCCTCGATGTCCTCGTCCGTCACCAGGATGTTCTCCTGCTCCGAGATGGCCTGGAAGACCAGGTGCCACTTGGCCTCCATGGGCGTGCGGGAGGCCAGATAATCCTCAGCCGAGGCGGCGCCGTAGTAAAGCTGGGCGAAGGTGTCCGCATCCATTCCGTACCGGGCGGCCTGGGCGCTCAGCAGGGTCTTGACCTGCGTATAGGTGGCGTCATAGGCCGCGTCGGGGATGGTCTCGCAGACGGAGGCGGTGAGCACCACGTTGACGCCCATATTCTGGGTCAGCTCCGCCATGGACTCGCCGTTGTACGCCACGTACTGGGCCATGGTGTTCCTGTCCGTAAAGCCCAGGGCGGTGGCGTTCTCCTCGGTGACGTTCCAGATATAATTGACGGTGATGTTGAAAACGGCGTCCTTGCCGTTCAGCTCCTCGCTGCCGTAGTTCTCCGGGAAGGTCACCTCGATGTCGAAGTTCTCCCCGGGCTTGTGGCCGATGAGCTGCTCCAAAAAGTCGTCGATGTAGCTGGTGACGCCGATGATCACGTCGGTGCCGGCCCCCTGGGTGCTGCCGCCCTGGAACGCCACGCCGTCGATGCTCCCCACGTAGTCGATGTTCACAAAGTCCCCGTCCTCAATGGCCCTGTCGGTGAGCTTGGTGAAATCCGGCAGGTCCATGTTCCTGTAATCCGGGAGCGTCACATAGTCCAGGGCCCGTACGCCCTTGATATACCCGTTGTCGTCCAGGCCCTCGGACAGGACGGTGGGGTCCGCCTCCGTGGGAGCCTCCGTGGGGTCCTCCGGGGCGTCGGTGACGTCCTTGTCCCCGCCGGAGCAGGCGGCCAGCGCCAGCGCCATGACGAGCGCCGTCAGCAGACATATGATTTTTTTCATGTCAAATTACCTCGCAGTAAAAAATAGATGGACAAATTATACTTTATGAGTGCCCATTAAATGTGAACATTTTGTAAATCCGGCGCGTCTGGATATTTCTACTTTATTTCATTGGGAAGTTGTGCTATAATATCTTGATAACATCAATAAGCGAAAGGTCAGTTGACATGGGAATTCTTACAAAGATGTTCGGCACCAGAAGCGAGCGGGAGATCAAAAAGCTCCTGCCCCTGGTGGACAAAATAGAGGCGCTGTCGGACGAGATGGCGGCGCTCAGCGACGCCCAGCTCCGGGCGAAGACCGACGAATTTAAGGAGCGTTATCAAAACGGGGAGAGCCTGGACGACCTCCTGCCGGAGGCCTTCGCCGTCTGCCGGGAGGCGTCCGCCCGCGTTTTGGGGATGCGGCACTTCCGGGTGCAGCTCATCGGCGGCATCGTCCTGCATCAGGGGCGCATCGCCGAGATGAAGACCGGCGAGGGCAAGACGCTGGTGGCGACTCTGCCGGCGTACCTCAACGCCCTCACGGGCAAGGGCGTCCACATTGTGACGGTCAACGACTACCTGGCCCGCCGCGACTCGGAGTGGATGGGGAAGGTCTACCGGTTTTTAGGACTGAAGGTGGGCCTCATCGTCCACGGCCTTACGAACAACCAGCGCCGGGAGGCCTACGCCGCCGACATCACCTACTGCACCAACAACGAGCTGGGCTTTGACTACCTCCGGGACAACATGGCCCTCTACAAAAAGAACATGGTCCAGCGGGGCCACGTCTTCGCCATCGTGGACGAGGTGGACTCCATCCTCATCGACGAGGCCCGGACGCCCCTCATCATCTCCGGCCAGGGGGACGAGTCCACGGACCTCTACCGCAAGGCGGACGACTTCGTTTCCCGCCTTAAAAAGCAGGTCTTCGCCACCACCGACGAGAAGGAGGACAACTCCGACATCGACGCGGACTACATCGTGGACGAGAAGGCCCGCACCGCCACCCTCACCAGCCGGGGCATCGCCAAGGCCGAGCAGAATTTCGGCCTTGAGAACTACTCCGACATCGAAAACGCCACCCTCTCCCACCACATCAACCAGGCCCTGAAGGCCCACGGCATCATGAAGCGGGACGTGGACTACGTGGTGAAGGACGGGGAGATCATCATCGT
>CANQZF010000166.1 GCA_947628265.1 uncultured Oscillospiraceae bacterium | reverse complement strand
CGCCCCTTCTGGTCCCCGGCGGTCAGACCTATGAGGACCACAAGCCCGAGGACTACCCGCTCCCCGACGCCGCCGCCCTTGTGAAGACGGTTTTGGAGATGCAGGACATGATGCTGGGCTCCGACCCCGCCGTCCTGGACAACAGCCAGAGCGGGGCGTACGCCAGCACCAGCACCGTGGCCATCTGCAACTCCCGGGGGCTGGATTTAAGCTTCACCTCCAGGAGCGCCGCGCTGATGGCGATGCCCATCGTGGGCGACGGCCAGGAGATGAGCAACGCCTACGAGATGAAGCGCGGGGATTTCGCGAAGATCGACCGGGCCGAGGTCATCGGCAAGGCCGTGAAAAAGGCCAAGGACAGCCTGGGCGGCGGCGTCCCCTCCACCGGGGCCATGCCCGTCATCTTCTCGCCGGAGGCCATGAGCTCCCTTTTGGGGACCTTCTCCTCGGCCTTCTCCTCCGAAATGGCGCAGAAGGGCCTCTCCGCCCTCCGCGGGAAGGAGGGGGAGATAGTGGCCGGCGCCAACGTCACCTTAGTGGACGACCCCTTCTTTGAGGGCAGCGCCATGATGCCCTTTGACGCCGAGGGTTCCCCCACCCACAAAAAGAACGTCATTGAGAACGGCAAGCTCGTGACGCTCCTCTATAACCTCCAGACCGCCGCCAAGGCGGGGCGCGCCACCACCGGCAACGCAGCGAAAGCCGGCTATGCCTCCAAGGTGGGCGTGCGGCCCTTCGTCATGTACCTCGCCCCCGGGGAGCTTTCCGAGGACGAGCTTTTGGAGAAAGCGGGGAACGGCGTCTACATCAACTCCCTGGGCGGCCTCCACGCCGGGGCCAACCCCATCTCCGGGGATTTCTCCCTCCAGAGCGGCGGATTTCTCATCGAGAACGGCAAAAAGACCACCCCCATCAAGTCCTTCACCGTGGCGGGGAACTTCTTTGCCATGCTCTCCACCATCCGCGACATCGCCTCCAACCTGGAGCCCCCCAGAGGCGGCGGGGTGACGGGCTTTACCTCCCCCAGCGTCCTGGTGGACGGCCTCACCGTCGCCGGAAAATAAAAAAATACCTGACAGGCCGGTCATGCGCCGGCCTGTCGCTTTAAGGAGGATAAAATATGTTACTTATTAAAAACGGCCTCATCCACGACGCCGTGAACCCCGAGCCCTACAGGGCGGACATCCTCATTGAGGGGGAGAAGATCAAGGCAATAGGGGAGAACCTCGCCGTTCCCGAGGGCACGGAGGTCCTGGACGCCGCAAATCTCGATGTGTGGCCCGGATTTGTAGACGCCCACACCCACATCGGCCTGGACGGCTCTGGCATCGGCTACGAGGGCCGGGACTACAACGAGATGAACGACATCTGCTGCCCGCAGCTGCGGGCCATCGACGGCATCAACCCCATGGACCCGAGCCTCAAGGCCGCCCGGGACGCCGGGGTCACCACCGTCTGCACCGGTCCCGGCAGCGCCAACGTCCTGGGTGGCACGTTTACGACCATCAAGACCGTGGGCCGCCGCGTGGACGACATGATCGTGAAAGCCGAGGTGGCCATGAAGTGCGCCTTCGGGGAGAACCCCAAGCGCTGCTACCGGGATAAGTGCGACTCCAGCCGCATGTCCACCGCCGCCATCCTCCGCCGCGCCCTCTTTGAGGCTAGGGAATATAAGCTGCGAAAGGACGCCGCCAACGGCGACATCACAAAAATGCCGAAATTTGATATGAAGCTGGAGGCCCTGATCCCTGTTCTGGAGCGGAAGATCCCCCTGAAGGCCCACGCCCACCAGGCCAACGACATCTTCACCGCCCTTCGCATCGCCCACGAGTTTGAGGTTGACATAACTTTGGAGCACGTCACCGAGGGGCATCTTATCGCCCAGGAGCTGGCCGCCGAGCACGTCCCCCTGGCCGTGGGGCCCACCCTGACCCATGCCTCCAAATTCGAGCTTCAGAACAAGAGCTGGGAGACGCCGGGTGTCCTCTCCAAAGCCGGGTGCGACGTCTCCATCATCACCGATAACTCCGTGATCCCCCAGCAGTACCTGCCCCTCTGCGCCGGAATGGCCGTCAAGGCCGGCATGGACCCCTTCGCCGCCCTCCAGGCCATCACGTTAAACGCCGCCAAACACGCCGGCATCGCGGACCGCGTGGGCTCCCTGGAACCCGGCAAGGACGCCGACCTGGTCCTCACCGATGGCTGCCCCTTTGAGGTGTTCCACGAGGTGAAGGCCGTGGTCATCAACGGGAAAATAGTGTCCGACTGAAGGGATGGGCCGCCAAGAGAGGTGGCCCCTACGGCGAGAATGGGGTTCCCGCGTGCCATAAATCATGCTGTACGGGCCGCCGCCCACGGCGGCCCATCCCCCGATAACGCACACGTCAAAATCAATGTATAAACCTATCTCACACGCCGTAAGGGCCGATGACCACATCGGCCCATCTCCTTATTTATATCCCACCCCCCAATCAACGCACAACGCCCCCGTAGGGGCCGATCACCTGATCGGCCCGTCCCCGTTTACCGCCGCACCCACGAACAACGCCGTAGGGGCCGCCACTCTTGGCAGCCCAACAAGGTCGGATAACTGGACGGCTGGATAAAACGGAAAATGTCCGTCAACGGAGGACGGGCCGATGTGGTCATCGGCCCCTACGGCAGGTTTTCACGTTTAAATCAAACGCTCCGATTATCGCGCCGCCCAAAATATACGCCGTAGGGGTCGCCGTCCCCGGCGACCCGTCCCCCGATTTTTATCCGGACCCTAAATCAATGCGCAACGTCTCACGTACGGGCCGTGACCGAAGGGAATGCCCTTGGGTGCACACCCGGGCGGCCCGTACTCCCCCGTTTACCGCAACGTCTCAACAAAAAGGTTTGCGGTTTCGCCGCACATTAAATTATTCGCCGCAAAATTTTGCGGCGAAAACCGTTTTGGGGGATGGTGCGTTTGTTTTTACCGTAATAATTAAGCCGCCTGGGTGGGCCGCCGTGGGCGGCGGCCCGTACGGCGGCGGGGGGAGACGAGACAAAAGAATGGAAAGAAATCATATCCGCCGCCTTTAGGCGGCAACTTTTTTTATTTCCCCCTTGACAACCAACCGTATTACTCTTATAATACAGTCATAACAACCGTATTACACAACTAATACACTTCAAAGGAGGTGACGCCGTGGTCTCGTTTGCGGATTTCCCGACTGAGGGGGAGGGGCCTATCTATCTGCGGATTGTCCGCTTTATCCGGGCCGGGGTGGCCTCCGGGAGGATCGTGGACGGGGACGAGCTGCCCTCCCGGAGGGTGGTGTCGGCGCTTTTGGGCGTCAACCCCAACACGGTGCAGAAGGCGTACCGCCTTTTGGAGGAGGAGGGGCTGATGGTCTCCCGCTCCGGGGCAAAGAGCTTTGCCCGCGTGACACCGGAGACCGTGGAGGCCGTCCGGGAGCGGATACAGAGGGAGGAGCTTTCCGCCCTGGTGTCGTCCCTCCGGCGCGGGGGGATGGAGAAGGCGGCGGCCATGGAGCTTCTGTCCCGGCTTTGGGACGAGGACGCGGAGAGAGGAGAGGAGCTATGAAAAAACATCTTTCGGTTTTGGGCCTCTGGGTGGGTATGACCTTTTGGGGAGGCCTCGCCGTCCCCGCGCTCATGGCGGCGCTGGAGCTCGCCATTATTCGGGGAAAGCTTTTCGTGGCCCCGGATCATTACGGGTATTTCGGGGGATTTTTGTTGAGCACGGGCATCAGCAAGGTCTTTCTCCCGGCGCTCTTCGCGCTGTGCCTTTGGCTCTACTTCTCCTGCCGTAACGCCAACCGCCTGACGCTGGCGAGGCTCCCGGTCAGCGAAAAGGTAGGCGCCCTGTGGCAGTGGGTGTGCTTTATGGGGTGGTTCCTCCTCCTCTGGGCGGCGCAGCTGGGGGTGGTGCTGGTGGGCTTTAGGTGGTTCGCCGGGGCTTCGGACAGCCAGTATATCTACCCCGCCACGCTACTCGTCGCCGCCTACGAAAACCCCTTTTTCCACTGGCTGATGCCCCTCCGGGACGTCTGGGGATGCCTGCTCATGGCGCTGCTGCTCACGGGCCTCTCCTTCTGCCTTGGGCAGCGGGAGTTTGCGGGCTTTTATGTAGGAGAGGGCCGCCTTTTGCAGGCGCAGCGGGGTCTAAACCAAGAGGATATGGAGAAGAACCTCGCCTATGTGGAGGCGCTGGCCGCCTCCCTGGACGTGCCCGTGACGCTGGCCCTCGCGCCGGGCAGCGCGGAGATCTACCCCGAGGCCCTGCCCTACGGCGGCATGGAGGACGATCTCTCCC
>CANQZF010000165.1 GCA_947628265.1 uncultured Oscillospiraceae bacterium | reverse complement strand
GGAAAGAACATAGCCGAGCTTTGCGAGATGTCCGTCACCGAGGCCCTGCGGTTCATCGACGCCCTCCAGCCCACGCTCACGGTGAAGGAGCACCTGATCGCGGACCGGATCTTCAAGGAGATTCGGGACCGGCTGGGCTTTTTGGAGAGCGTGGGGCTCCAATATTTGACCATGGCCCGCTCCGCCGGGACCCTCTCCGGCGGGGAGAGCCAGAGGATACGCCTGGCCACCCAAATAGGCTCGTCCCTCATGGGGGTGCTGTACATCCTGGACGAGCCCTCCATCGGCCTTCACCAGCGGGACAACGCAAAGCTCATCGCCACGCTTGAGCGGCTGCGGGACCTGGGCAATACCCTTTTGGTGGTGGAGCACGACGAGGACACCATGCTGGCCGCCGACTACATCGTGGACATCGGCCCCGGAGCGGGGGTCCACGGCGGCGAGGTGGTCTTCGCCGGCACGCCGGAGGAGATCAAAAAAGACGAAAAATCCATCACGGGCCAGTACCTATCGGGCCGGAAATTCATCCCCATCCCCCAAAAGCGCCGGGAGGGGAACGGGAAATTTTTGCGTATCACCGGGGCGGCGGAAAATAACCTTAAAAATATCGACGTGGACATCCCCCTGGGGGTCATGACCTGCGTCACCGGCGTCTCCGGCTCCGGGAAGTCCAGCCTTGTGACGGAGGTGCTCTATAAGACCCTGGCGGCGGAGCTGAACCGCGCCCGGATCCGCCCGGGCAAGCACACGGGGATTTTCGGCCTTGAATATCTCGACAAGGTCATCGACATCGACCAGTCCCCCATCGGCCGCTCCCCCCGCTCCAACCCCGCCACCTACACCGGGGTCTTCAACGACATCCGCACCCTCTTCGCCCAGACCTCCGACGCCCGCGCCCGGGGCTACGGCGCGGGGCGGTTCAGCTTCAACGTCCGGGGCGGGCGGTGCGAGGCGTGCCAGGGCGACGGGCTCATCAAGATCGAGATGCACTTTTTGCCGGACATCTACGTCCCCTGCGAGGTCTGCAAGGGCAAGCGGTATAACCGGGAGACGCTGGAGGTCCGCTACAAGGGGAAGAACATCAGCGAGGTCCTGGAGATGACCGTGGACGAGGCGGTGGACTTCTTCGAGAACGTCCCCAAGATCGCGGAGCGGCTGCGCACTCTCCAGGACGTGGGACTGGGGTATGTGAAGCTGGGCCAGCCCAGCACCACCCTATCCGGCGGCGAGGCGCAAAGGGTGAAGCTGACCACGGAGCTATCCAAAAAGAGCACCGGCGCCACCTTCTACGTGTTGGACGAGCCCACCACGGGCCTCCACACCGACGATGTGCGCAAGCTCATAGACGTCCTTAATCGCCTGGTGGACGCGGGGAACACCGTGGTGGTCATCGAGCACAACCTGGACGTCATCAAGGTCGCCGACCATCTCATCGACTTAGGCCCCGAGGGTGGCGACGGCGGCGGCCAGGTCGTCTTCACCGGCACCCCCGATGAGTGCGCTATGTGCGAGACGAGCTACACCGGCCAGGAGCTCAAAAAATACTTCGCCACCCACCCGGGACAGAGGATATAAGAAAAAGCGCTTCGGATTTGTCCGAAGCGCTTTTTTCGGCTGAAATTTTATTCCTCCGTGAATTCGTTCTCAATGGGCGGGATCTCCCGGCCCGTGAGCTCGGCGATGAGCATACGGCGGGTGACGATGCCGCAAAGGGCGCCCCGGTCGTCCACCACGGGGACGAAGTTCTGCCGGAGGGCGGCGTCGATGACCTCGTCCTCGCTGGCGGTCATGGACACCGGCGGGCAGAAGTCCCGGCGCATGATCTCCCCCACGGTGTGGGTCTCGTGCTCGTTGGGGTCGGAGTGCCCCTGGGTCATGATGTAGCGCAGGAAATCCCTGTCGTTGACACAGCCCAGGAACTTCCCGTCCCCGTCCAGGACGGGGATGGCGGTGTAGCTCTGGGCGCGCATGATCTCGCCGCCTCGGCGGATGGAGGTGTCCGCCCTCAGGCAGACCGTCAGGGCCTTGGGGACCATGATCCTTGCTATATTCATAAAAACACCCTCGTTCAAGTTTTCGGTACTTATATTAAACCATATAAATGTGAATTTAGCATGAAAATGATTGAGAATTTACAAAATGTTCAAGAGTTGCGATACGGTGTTGATTTCACGGCGCGGCGGGTTTAAAATAGATGAGACTTGAACATTCGAGGTGCTTATATGGAATACGACGCCGGAAGCTGTGACGTGGCGGTCATCGGGGCGGGCCACGCGGGGATCGAGGCGGCTCTCGCGTCCGCGAGGCTGGGCCTTGACACCGTCTGCTTCACCATCAATTTAGACGCCGTGGGGAATATGCCCTGCAACCCCGCCATCGGAGGCACCGCCAAGGGGCACCTGGTCCGGGAGCTCTCCGCCCTGGGGGGCGAGATGCCCATAGCGGCGGACAGGGCCTGTATCCAGTACAGGATGCTGAATTTGGGTAAGGGCCCCGCCGTGTGGTCCCTCCGGGCCCAGGCGGACCGGCGGGAATACCAGAAGGTCATGAAGGGGACGCTGGAGCGCCAGGAGCGTCTGCGCCTCATCCAGGGGGAGATCGTGGAGATACGCCTTGCGGAGGGCCAGGTGGCCGCCGTGGTCACCGGCTCCGGGGCGGTGTGGCGCTGCCGCGCGGCGGTGGTGGCCACGGGCACGTACCTCAAGGGCCGGACCATCGTGGGGGACGTGACGGCGGACAGCGGCCCCGACGGGATGCACGCCTCCGGGCCGCTGGCGGAGTGCCTCCGGGGACTGGGCCTCTCCCTCCGGCGGTTCAAGACGGGGACGCCCCCCAGAATAAACGCCAGAAGCGTGGATTTTTCCAAAATGGAGCTCCAGCCCGGGGACGACGACCCCGAGCCCTTCACCTTCGACGGGGAGACGCCGCCCCAAAACCGGGCCGTCTGCTATCTCACCTACACCAACGAGCGCACCCACGAGATCATCCGGCGCAACCTCCACCGCTCGCCCCTCTACTCCGGGGTCATCGACGGCGTGGGGCCCCGGTACTGCCCGTCCATCGAGACGAAGATCGTCACCTTCCCCACAAAGACCCGGCACCAGCTCTTCATCGAGCCCATGGGCCTGGGGACGGAGGAGCTCTACATTCAGGGGCTCTCCTCCTCCCTCCCGGAGGATGTGCAGGTGGAGGTGGTCCACTCCATCCCCGGGCTGGAGAACGCCCAAATCCAGCGGTACGCCTACGCCATCGAATATGACTGCGTGGACCCCACCGAGCTCAGGCCCACCCTGGAGACGAAAAAGATCCCCGGCCTTTACGGCGCGGGGCAGTTCAACGGGAGCTCCGGCTACGAGGAGGCCGCCGTCCAGGGCTTTGTGGCGGGGGTCAACGCGGCCCTGAAGCTCCTGGGGAGGGAGCCCATGATCCTGGACCGGGCCGGGAGCTACATCGGGACCCTCATTGACGACCTGGTGACCCGGGGGACAAATGAGCCCTACCGGATGATGACCTCCCGCTCCGAGTACAGGCTCTACCTTAGGCAGGACAACGCGGATATGCGCCTTTGCGGCATTGGACATATGCTGGGGCTTATCTCCGATGAGCGGTACCAGCGGGTTTTGGAGAAATATGAGCTTGTCCAAAGGGAAATCGCCCGGTGTGAGGCCGCCTTCGCCTCCCCCACGCCGGAGCTCAACGCCTTTTTATCGGAGCACGGCCAGCCCCCGGTATCCACAGGGGTGTCCATAGCCTCCCTCATCCGCCGGCCCCAGCTTAGCTACACCTCCACCGCCCCCTTTGACCCGGCGAGGCCCCAACTGTCCGCCCAGGTGGTGAAGGAGGTGGAGATACAGCTTAAATACGCCGGCTACATCGAAAAGCAGCTGCGCCAGATCAGGGAATTTCACCGGCTGGAGGAGAAAAAGCTGCCCCCGGACATGGACTATAACGCCATTCAGGGCCTTCGGCTGGAGGCCCGGGAGAAGCTCAACGCCATCCGCCCGGAAAACCTCGGCCAGGCCAGCCGCATCTCCGGCGTCAGCCCCGCCGACGCCGCCGCCCTGATGGTGTATCTGTCCTCCACCTAAAAAATTTCCCCCGCCGCAAAATTTTGCGGCGGGGTGATGCTTTATTGTTCCCTGCTGGTCCAGTTCTTTGCCGACTCCACCCGGGCGGGGCTGGTGGCGGTGCCGATCATGGGGGCGGCGTTGTCCACCGCCGAGAGGGCCGTCATCTCCTCCTCCGTCAGCGTGAAATCGGCGATGTCCAGGTTCTCCCGGATGCGCTCCGGATGGACGGACTTGGGG
>CANQZF010000164.1 GCA_947628265.1 uncultured Oscillospiraceae bacterium | reverse complement strand
GAGCTGAAGAACATCCTGCCGCCCAAGGAGATCCAGTCCGCCATGGAGAAGCAGATGAAGGCCGAACGCGAGCGCCGCGAGGCGATCCTGAAGGCCGAGGGCGAGAAGCGGTCCGCCATCCTCTCCGCCGAGGGCGAGAAGGAGTCCGCCATCCTCCGGGCCGACGCCAAGAAGCAGGCCGCCATCCTGGAGGCCGAGGGCCGCGCCGAGGCCATCATCAAGGTCCAGGAGGCCACCGCCGAGGGCCTGAAGCTCTTAAACGAGGCCAGCCCCACCGACGCCGTCATCAAGATCCGCGCCCTGGAGGCCTTCGCCGCCGCCGCCAACGGCCAGGCCACCAAGATCATCATCCCCTCCGAGATCCAGGGCCTGGCCGGCCTCGCCGAGGGCATCGTGGAAGCGGTAAAGAAGTAAGTAAACAAAATAAAACCAGGACCCGATTTTGGATCGGGTCCTGGTTGTTGAGGGATTTTTCCAAGGCTCATGTCCTTGGAAAAATCCCTGATTTTTTTACAAGTCTTTACACTTTGACGCCTTGAATAAAGCCCTTAGCGGCTGACATCTCACCGGCAAGCGGGAAGTGATCGTCGTATACTTCAATACCGCCCCATCATTCCTGTTCATCCGGAAACTGTTCTGAAAGGTATCTTGTGACCTTATCTTCAAGCTCGCTCTTTGAGTATGCGCAGGGCTGTAAATGAACGGCCCAGTCACGTCCGGGATGCACGCAATCCCAAAAGGGCATTTTCCCATTATGTCTGCCCTTTCCCGGATCATGATTGCCAAAGCCGTCTAAGACCCTGTTCCATACGGGAGCGAATTTTTCAATCAGAAGAGATTCCGCAAGGGGGATCCATATATCATCAACGACCAAATAACGGCAATAAAAATCCTGCAAATCCAGATTTTTAGCGGCGCTGATCGATTCGCTGTGCTCCGTCAAGCGCTTCAGCAGGGCTGTACCGTGCTCGACCTCAAGAGCAAATCCGCCCTTACGTGCTCCTGCCGGAACGGCCTTTCCGACGTAAATCGGATCAAGGAACCTTCCGCCCTTGTTGCGGTCCGCCAAACGCTTATATAACGGATAGTCCCCAACATAGTAAAGCATATATACGCCCGCGCCTATGAACGGCTCCGGGGGTAACCGGTGAATGGGAGAATTCATTACGGCTTCCGCGACGCTTTCTCCCAAATTTCTCTTATCCAGCGGATCAAACGGCTTTATGACCGGAATTCCATCTTTTGATGCCATCTACTGCCACCCTTTCTAACTGCTGATAGATGGAATCACCGATTATTTTAGCGAATTGAACGGGTACGGCGTTTCCTATCTGACGCATATTTTCAGTCCATGAACCGTGAAACAGATAATCATCCGGGAACGTTTGAATGCGCGCGCTCTCCCGGACGGTATAATAACGCTCTGTTCCGTCGTCCAGCACAAGCATATTCTCCCCGCCGGGGACGCCGTGCGCACCTGCTTTTATCGTCTTTGACGGTTCATCCAACACGCTTCCTGAGTGACCCGGATACGGTTTTGCGATGCCCCGGAACTCGTGATTGGGAAAGTGAACGCTATTTTCAGTAGGATCGGGAAGCCCCCGCAGGGCATCGCGGACAGTTGCCCAAGGTAAAAGGGCCGGAGGGTTGTTTCTTAACCGCCCAACCGCTGCCCTGTCCTTTTCGGGAACGGTATCTGGCGTAGTCATACCGTGCTTTTTCCAGTATTCGCCACTGACCCATTTTGAATATAGCAGGGCATCCTTTGAATGAGTGGGAGCGGGAAACGACCAATTCGCGTCAATGTCGCTTCTGAACCCCACAATAATGACCCTGTGGCGTATTTGCGGGACCCCGTAATCGGCGGCATTGAGCAGCCGAAAAACGACGTTGTAATACAATCCGTCTTTGCTGCCTGATGTATGGTACTGCTCAAGCTGTTCAAGATGCTCCTGCCAGGTCATACCGTCTTGGATCACTATTTCCGGGTAACGAAGCTGGAGCAGGATATAGTTGAAATAGGAGCTGAACGACCGCCGCAGCAGCCCTTTCACATTTTCAAAAATAAAGGCTTGCGGCCGGAGCTCCCTGACGGCCCGGACGGCTTGGGGAAACATATCGCGCTTATCATTATTCGCCTGATGCTTGCCACCAAGTGAAAACGGCTGACAGGGCGGCCCCCCCGAAACCAAACGGACACCGCTGAAGCGATCTTTGAATTGAATATCTCTGACATCGGATCGGATCACCTTCCAGTCTTGAATAAGACTGTAGCCGTTTCCGATATTTGCATTTATGTTTTCGCAAGAATGCCTGTCCCATTCGATCAGTGCTCTATGGCTGAATCCGGCTTGTTGCAGACCAAGCGCAAGTCCGCCCGTGCCGCAAAACAATTCAAGGGAATCAATCATAGCTGTTCTACCCCCTGTTGCATAGAAAAACCCATATTTATTGTACCACAAGCCGCCCCGGTGCGCAATAGACAATTCAGGGATTCCCGCCCCGTCAAAAGACCCCTTTTCATATCTTCCCCTTGTTTTTTCACCAAAAAATGATATACTGGAAAAAAGAGATGAAACGGGGTGTTTTTATGAACTGGGAGGAGCTGGAGAGGGCGGCGTTGGAGTGCCGGAGGTGCGCGCTTTGCGAGACGCGGACCAACCTCGTCTTCGGCGTGGGCGTCCGGGACGCGGACGTGATGTTCGTGGGGGAGGGCCCCGGGGAGAACGAGGATCTGCAGGGCGAGCCCTTCGTGGGGCGGGGCGGTCAGCTTCTGGATACCATGCTGGCCCTCATCGACCTTGACCGCCGGAAGAACATCTACATAGCCAACATCGTCAAATGCCGCCCGCCCAAGAACCGGGACCCCCTCAACACCGAGCAGGACGCCTGCATCGGGTGGCTCCGGGCCCAGATGGAGCTTGTGAAGCCCAAGATCGTGGTGTGCCTGGGGCGCATCGCCGCCGGGGTGCTCATAAACCCGGAGTTCAAGATCACCCGGGAGCACGGGCAGTTTTTTGAAAAGGACGGCGTCCTCTACACCGCCATCTTCCACCCGGCGGCGCTTTTGCGGGACCCCCGCAGAAGGCCGGAGACCTTTGAGGACCTGAAGGCCATCCAGGCGAAGATCCGGGAGCTTTGTCCGGGAACGTACGAGAGGAGTTGACCACCCCTTTTATGGGCATTTTCAGAAAAGCCGCGCCGGAGGACTGCGGCTGGATAAGGGAGCTCTCCGCCCGGTCCAACCTCAAAAGCGCGGATTTCAGCTTTGGCAACATATACTGCTGGGACCACAACATAGACTCCTATGTGGGCAGATACGGCGACAGGCTCTTAGTGAAGGTCTGCATCCAGGGGGTGCCCATGTACCTCTATCCCGTGGGGAGCGGCGACCTCCTCCCGGCGGTGGAGGCCATGCGGGAGGACGCCCGGGCGTGCGGCCACACCTTCATCCTCCGGGGCGTCACCCGGGAGGTCCTGCCGGAGGTCCGGTCCCTCTTTTCCTCTGAGCCCTCCGTCACGCTGGACGAGGGGTACGCGGATTATGTCTACCTCGCTTCCGACCTTGCGGAGCTTTCGGGGAAGCGGTTTCATGCCAAGAAAAACCATGTGAACCGCTTTTCCGCCGACCACGACTGGCGCTTCGAGCCCATCACCCGGGAGAACATCGCTCTCGTCCACGACATGGCGGCAAAATGGTTCGTGGACATGGAGGAGGAACGGGACGAGGACTACGCCGGGGAGGCGGAGGCCATCCGCAACGCCCTGCGCGTTTACTTCGATGTGGGGTTTGAGGGCGGCATCATCATCGCCGACGGGGAGCCGGCGGCCTTCACCGTGGGGGAGATGCTCTCCCCGGACACGCTGAACACCCATTTTGAGAAGGCCAGCCCCCATGTCAACGGCGGGTACACCGTCATCAATCAGGAATTTGCCAAATACATGCTCTCCCGCCACCCCGGGCTTACGTACATAAACCGGGAGGAGGACATGGGCATCGAAAATCTGCGGCGGGCCAAGGAGTCCTACCACCCCGCCTTTATGGTGGACAAGTACATTCTTCAATGGGAGATTTAAGGAGAATTTGATGGCAGAGATACTTCGTTTTTCCGCCCCCGGGGACGAGGGGCAGCTGAAGGCCCTTTGGGAGGAAGTCTTTCAGGACGAGCCGGCGTTCATCGACCGGTTTTTTGACAGGCTCTACGCCCCCGGCACGGCGGCGCTCTGCGAGCTGGACGGGCGGATCGTCTCCGCCGCCTACGTCCTGCGGCTGGGGGACCTGGTGCGGGAGGGGCGCTGGACCCCCTGCCGGGTGGTGTACGCCTACGGGACGCACCCGGATTTCCGCCGTCGTGGCTTCGGCGGGAAGGTCCTCAGGATGGCCTATGACGCCTCCGTCCAGACGGGGTACGGCGTCATCTGCCCCGC